>NZ_JAPSMC010000079.1 GCF_026847645.1 Anoxybacillus sp. J5B_2022 | reverse complement strand
TTTATTAGTGAAAGATAACGGAAAAGGATTTGATACGACCGAGAAAAAAGAACATGCTTTCGGATTGATCGGCATGAAAGAACGAGTCGATCTGCTGGAAGGAACGATGAACATTCGCTCGCAAATCGGCGTCGGTACGACTATTTTTATTCAAATTCCGCTCAATATGTAGAAGCAACTGGAATAAGGAAAGGGAGGAACGAACGATGAAAACGCGCATCGTCATTATTGATGACCATCGACTATTTCGCGAAGGAGTCAAGCGGATTTTGCAATTTGAAGAACAATTTGAAGTAGTAGCAGAAGGGGCGGATGGCAGCGAGGCACTCGCACTCGTTGAAAAATACCGCCCGGATATTGTCATTATGGATATTAATATGCCGCATACGAACGGAGTGGAAGCAACGCGCCAGTTGATTGATACGTATCCTAATACGAAAGTCGTCGTTCTCTCGATCCATGATGACGAAAATTATGTGATGCACTCGTTAAAAAGTGGCGCCTCTGGATATTTATTGAAAGATATGGATGCGGATACGTTAGTCGAAGCGGTAAAAGTGGTGGCCGATGGCGGTTCGTATTTGCATCCGCGCGTGACGCATAATTTAATTAAAGAATATCGGCGCATCGCTTCCGGTGGAAGCGAAAAAGAAGAGCCGGCGAAGCGTGAAGTATGTTTGCCGTTGCACTTATTAACGCGCCGCGAATGTGAAGTGCTGCAGCTATTAGCGGACGGCAAAAGCAACCGCGGCATCGGAGAAGCGTTGTTTATTAGTGAGAAGACGGTGAAAAACCACGTCAGCAACATTTTGCAAAAACTAAACGTCAGCGACCGGACGCAGGCAGTTGTTGTGGCGATTAAAAACGGCTGGGTCGAAGTGCGTTAACGAAGGTTGTCGAATGATTCGACGGCCTTTTTTAATGCAATTTGCCATATTTTCCGCTACAATATAATGAAGAAATACTATGGGACGAGGAAGGTACGAACGATGAAAACAGCGATTGTGACGGATAGTACGGCATATATTCCGAAAGAAGTGCGTGAATCGTTGCATATTCATATGATTCCGTTAAGTGTGACGTTTGGCAACGAAACATACCGAGAAGAAGTCGATCTCAACGCCGAGCAGTTTTTCGCAGAAGTGAGGCAGCATAAACATCTCCCGACGACATCGCAGCCGTCGACCGGCGCATTCGTCGAGCTGTTTGAGTCGTTACGGAACGAATACGATGCCATCATTAGCATCCATTTATCGAGCGGCATTAGCGGCACGTATCAAGGGGCCGTGACGGCGGGAACGATGGTAGACATTCCCGTCTATCCGTACGATTCAGAAATTAGCTGCATGGCGCAAGGATTTTACGTCATCGAAGCCGCTCAGATGGCGCTTGATGGAAAACGCCCGGAAGCCATTATTGCTCGGTTAGAGGAAATGAAACAATCGCTGCGCGCGTATTTTATGGTCGATGATTTAATCCATTTGCAACGCGGCGGGCGCTTAAGCGGAGCGCAAGCGTTCATCGGCAGCCTCTTGCAAGTCAAGCCGTTATTGCATTTTGAAAACAAAGTGATCGTGCCGTTTGAAAAAGTGCGCACGCGCAAAAAAGCGATGAAACGAATCGAAGAGTTGCTCGCGGAAGACGTAGCACTCGGCATTCCGCTAAGAGCAGCGATCATTCACGCGAACCGCCGAAAGGAAGCGGAAGCGTGGAAACAAGAATTGTCTGCGCTGTACCCGAACGTCGATTTTACGATCAGCTATTTCGGTCCGGTCATCGGCACGCATTTAGGCGAAGGGGCGTTAGGGATGACGTGGTATCGGCCATAATGAGCCATCGTCTTTAGGCGTGAAGCTTTTTTCACTATTTTTGGCATTGCTGCCTAGCTTCGCTCCGTAACGCTTGGCGGGGCTAGGCATTAAAACGGAGGGATACAATGCGTTTTGTGTATGACGGAGGGAAATGGCGGCCGCAACCGCTTTGGCGAGGCGGTGAAAGCGAAGCGATCCCCGTAAGCCGCGTTCACGAGCTGCCTATTTATGACCAAGACCCCCACTTTCCTTTTTCTGCTGAATTGCTTGCTTTTCTTGATGGAAAGCAACTTCTTCTCGATGAACTTCCATTTCCGCTCGAACAAATTCAAGCGCATTATGAACATGGGTATTTATCGTATCAAAAAGGCATCGTTCAGACCGATCAAGGGTACCGTTGTATGCGGTGTGGCAACGACAAGCCGCATTTATTTGCCGCCTTTTTTTGCGCCCGTTGCGAAACGGTATGCACATATTGCCGGAAATGCATTACGATGGGGCGAGTGAGCGAATGCACACTGCTCGTCGTCTGTACCGTTCCGTCCGAACGCTCCGTTTACCGTCAGCCGCTTGCGTGGACGGGGACGCTTTCACCAGCGCAACAACAGGCGTCTGAAGCGGTCGTTCGGGCGATCGAGCATAGCACGGAGCTGCTTGTTTGGGCGGTATGCGGCGCAGGAAAAACAGAATTGCTGTTTCCTGGCATTAACCGAGCGCTAGAATTAGGCAAGCGCGTTTGCCTTGCCACGCCAAGAACGGATGTCGTGCTCGAATTAGCGCCGCGCCTAAAACGAGCATTTCCATCGGTCCCGACGATCGCTTTATACAGCGGTAGCGAAGAACGGAATAAGCAAGCGTCGCTCGTCATCGCCACTACTCATCAGCTGTTGCGATTTTACCGCGCGTTTGATGTCATGATTATTGATGAAGTCGATGCGTTTCCGTATTCGGCCGAGCCGATGCTTGCATATGCGGCGGAAAAAGCGCGCACGGAAACGTCCACTCTCCTCTATTTAACCGCTACTCCCTCAGAAAACTGGCAGCGAGAAATCAAGCAGAACAAACGAGCCGCTGTCACGATCCCCGCGCGTTACCACGGCTATCCGCTTCCGGTTCCTTCGTTCGAATGGTGCGGCAATTGGCGCAAAAAAGTGAAACGAGGCACGTTGCCAAGCAATGTACTCACCTGGGTAGAGCGACGGTTGAGCGAAGGGAAACAAGCGTTTTTGTTTGTGCCGCACGTTGAATTAGTAGAGCGAGTGGCGGCGATGTTACAAACGTTGGATGGGCGCATTGCAGGCGTGCATGCGGAAGATAAAGCGCGCAAAGAAAAAGTGCAATCGTTTCGCGAAGGGAACATTCCGCTTTTAGTGACGACGACCATTTTAGAGCGAGGGGTGACCGTTCCGAATATCGATGTCGCAGTGCTTGGGGCAGAAGATGATGTATTTACGGAAGGAGCGCTCGTGCAAATCGCTGGAAGAGTGGGGCGCAGCGCCCAATATCCGAGCGGGGACGTTCGTTTTTTTCACTTCGGAAAAACGAGAGCGATGGTGAAGGCGAAGCGGCATATTATGCGCATGAATCGTGAAGCGGAAGAAAGGGGGCTGTTGCGGCGATGAACGTCTATTGTTTGCTTTGCCAGCAACGGTACGTGCCGAAGCTAGGTTGGAGCGATTTTTTAACGGTGAAGCAAGCGGACGTATTGTGCGATGTGTGCCGTCGTTCGTTTTCGCTGCTTGATGGCGAACGGTGCTGCCATTGCGATCGGCCGTTTTCGCTAGTAGCGGATTCGTACCGCCACGGCGAGTTATGCACCGACTGCCTTCGCTGGCAACAAGCCGACGAGTGGTGCGATGTATTGACGAAAAATCGGTCGGTTTATGTATACGATGAGTGGATGAAAGACGTTGTGACGCGCTGGAAATTTCGCGGCGATTACGCGCTTGTCGAAGCGTTTCGCGCTGATTTTTGCCGCGAATTTTTCCGCCACTTTTCATCGGACGTCGTTCTCGTTCCGATTCCGTTGAGCCGTGAGCGTTTGTACGAACGCGGGTTTAATCAAGCAAGGGCGCTTGCGGAGTTGCTATCTCTTCCGATCGCGGACGTGCTTGAGCGCATCGATTCCGAAAAGCAGTCGCAAAAAACGCGGCTGGAGCGGCTGCGGACGGTACAGTTTCGTTTGCGTACGGGGGAGTGGCGGTGCGACCAATGTGTTCTCGTTGACGATCTTTACACGACCGGTTCGACGGTTTATCACGCCGCGCGTCTATTGAAGCAAGCTGGGATGCGCGATGTGTCTTCTTTTACGCTCGCCCGTGCCTAATGGACGTTCGATGGGAACAATCTCCCATTCAAAACCGTTGGTGATTGGTCGATATAAAAAATAGAACGATGTAGAACGGAGATGGTGCCAATGGAAATACGGGGATATGGGCAACCGCAGCCGTGGCCAACGCCAACCGCAACATTCGCGTTAAAAGCAGGGGAAGTATACGAAGCGGTAGTGAAAGAAAAGGTGAGCGACAGCGAAGCGATCGTTCAGTTGCGCGGCGTCGATGTTCGGTTTCGCTTTGAAGGAGATGTACCGTCAGTTGGGCGTCTATCGGTGCAAATTACCGGACAACAAGGGGAAATTGTCGAAGGAAGGGTTGTCATTACGCAGTCAACGATAGCGCCTCCTTCTTTTGAAACGTCTGAATTGCGTCAAGCGGCACAACTCGTCACCGCAAAGCAACTGCCGCTGACAGCGGAGCTGCTTGCGTCGTTGCGGACGTTTTTAACGGAAGGAACGGGAACGGTCGAGCAAAAGCTCGAAACGATTCAAGTGACCGCAAGTAAAAAGCTCGAGATGACGGTGGCGCAGTTGAAAGCGGTGCATGAGGCGTTGCACGGGCGTCCGCTCAGTGCGTCGCTAAGCGAAATCGTTCAGGCGATCGATGCGAATTTTTCTTTTACTCCAATGACTGAGGAGCGCTCGATGTCTTTGGCGGAATTGCGCATACAAGTGCAACACGAACCGAATATCGATCGTGTCATGGAACAACTGAAACAATATGCGGAAGAAAATGGCGATAAATCGCTCGCAAACGCGGTACAGGAAGCGGTTCGTTTCAAAGAAAGCGGTAACGAGCCGCTCGCGCGCAGCCGCGTGTTGCAAGCGCTGATGGCAGCGGAACGGAAAGAATCGCCAATCAATGAACAAGCCCCAGCAAGCGAAGCGCTCCGCCTTGTGCGTCGGCAAGTGGAACGAGAGCCGATTGTAGCCAAAGCGCTTTCGATTGCCAAAGGAAATGAAACCGTGCGCCAAGTGCTCGGGGAAGCGTTCGCTGAAGTGGAGGAGTTGTATCGTTCAGGCCAGCCGTTATCGGCAAAAACGCGACTGCTACAGGCGTTAGCGGAAGCGGAAAATAAAGAGGTGAGTCGGAACGGGGAAGAAAAGCCAACGCTCTCTCTTCAACAGGCGGTCGCAGAAGCGAAGCAAATTGTTCGCGCTGCCCGTAACGTCGAAGAGGCGGTGCAGCAAATAAAGACAACGATCTTGCCGTCCGTTCGCGAGGCGGACGTAAACGCGTTAACAGCTGCGCTTTCCCGCGTGGAACAAACCGTCCAGCAAGCGAAAGAGCAGCTGTTGCAAGCGGTGCAGATGTCACAGCAGCAATCAGCTACTGAGGAGGCGAGCATTGCGCAAAACGTTCAGCGACAACAAGCCATCGTTTCTCGCTTGCAACAAGGAACGCTTTCGCTTTCGGATGCGATCGATCAGCTTTATCCGCTAGTGGAAAATCCGACCGTTTTACAGCAACTCAAACAGGCGCTTCACGTCCAGCAAGAACAGCTTTCAACGGCGCTTTCCGAATTAGACGGACAAGTTCGTCCCGCATCTTTCATCGTTGCGCAAGCGATGAAAGTGGTGCAGCGGGAAGCGAATATCCAATCGGTGTTGAAAACGATTCAAACGGAAACGATTCCGGCGCTTCATCGTCATTCCGATGCCCAACAAATGATTACAGCGGCGGTTGCGACAGCGAAACAGCTCGCGGAAGATGGGCGGGAAATGGCGGCGCGACAAACATTGTTACACGCCTTGCAACAGGTCGAACAAACGCTGCCAACTTCCGCACCTGCTGTCGAGTGGCAAGCGGCGTTTCAACTTCCGACGAAAGATATTATCGTGCAAACCGTAACGAAGCGCATGGCGGAAGCAACGCATCATTTCCAACAAGTAAAGCGTGATATGATGCGCAACTTAAGTGCAACGGACTTGCTCATTAGTCAATACCAACAAGCCGCTAGGCCGCAAGCGAAGCAGCTACTAGAGACGACGATTAAACAGCTTGACCAAACGATTTTAAAAAGCGATGTGATGTTATTTGCTGATATGTCGTTAGAAAAAAAGCTGCTACAAGCAAGCTCGCAGCTTGCGGAAGCGAAAAAGCTTTTAGAAAAAGGGCAAATAAGCGATGCGCAAAAAATTGCGAAAGAAGTAAAAAACGTGCTCGAACAATTGCAATTTAAACCGGCGGATACGAAAGTAAAACATTTTATCGCAGCCGATAAACAAGAAACGCCAGAACAAGCGCTGCTTTCGGAATGGAACAAAATCGTCCAGCCGGAGTCGTCTGCCCGTCATGTATTTGACACGATTCGCCGGATGGGGTTAACGTACGAGGCTGACATGGCGAACGCGCTCGTATTAGGAGAAGCAAAGCGAGAAGAGGCGGAAGCATCGTTAAAAGGATGGTTAACGAAATTGGCGCAGACCGGTAACGAAGCGGTTGCGAAACAAGCGGAGCAAGCGGTGACTCATTTAACCGGCCAGCAGCTACTAAACAAAGGCGACCAAGGCAGTGCGATGCAGACGCTCTTTTTTGCGCTTCCGCTTTTATTGCAAAAAGAAGTAAAAGACGTCAAAGTGTACGTCAATGCGCGAAATGACGGCAAGCGAATTGATTGGGAAAACTGCAGCTTGTACTTTTTGTTGGAAACGAACAAACTTGGTGATGTCGGCGTGCTGTTGAGTGCGAACGAACGGACGTTGTCGGTAACATTTCGCAACAACCGCGAAGATTTTGCCGAAAAAATGCGCCCGCTCGTCGAGGCGGCAAAAGAAAAATTGGAAGCGATCGGCTATCGCATCGGCAACGTCCAGTTTACGACGTTTGTCGAACGAGAGAAAACAGCGACGGAGCCGGTGCAAAAGCGGGCGACATGGACGGAGAAAGGATATGATTTCACGATATGATGTATTTTAATCAAAAGCGAAAAAAGGAAGTGAACGGGCCAGCAGCGGCGGTTATTCGTTACGAGCAAGGCGATAAAGCACCAACGGTCGTCGCTCATGGGCGCGGCTACGTGGCAGAGAAAATTATTGCATTGGCGAAAGAACATAACGTGCCGATGGAACAGGACGTTTCCCTTGTTCAACATTTGCTTGATCTTGACCTTGGGGATAGCGTTCCGCCGCAGCTGTATGCGGTCATTGCCGAAATTTTAATTTTAATTGAAAAAATGGAACGAAACTATTAAACAATGGAAAAAATGTGACGATAAATAAAGTAGGGAAATGGCGAAAAAGGGGAGTGGGTGTGTGGAATTCCTCACCGAAGAAGCGGTATATAAAAAGACGCCGCAGCAATTGACCGCACTGCTTTATGAAGGATTGCTCGAAAGCTTGGAAGAAGCGATTGCAAGCACAAAGCAAGGCGACTATGTCCGCGCAAACAAGCGGCTGCAAAAAGCAAACGACATTTTACGCCGCCTTGGTGTTGGGTTAAAATATGATGCTGGCATTGTCGCCCACCAGCTCGATGCGCTTTACAATTATATGGCGGAACGGCTTATTGACGCAAACGTAAAAAAAGATGTCGGGATGATGCAGGAAGTGTTGACAATTGCTAACGAAATCGCCCGCGCGTGGAACGAAGCGATGAAAAAAGAACCAAAGCCAGTGCAAAAAGCGTTTATGCAAAAAGCAGCGGCGTACGAGAAGTTTGTGACGACGTACGAACAATAAGAGAAAAGGAGCGAACGATTCGATGAGAATTAACCACAATATTCAAGCGCTAAACGCTTACCGCAACTTAGCGACGAACCAACTGAACGCGTCGAAAAACTTAGAAAAACTTTCATCCGGCTTGCGCATTAACCGTGCGGCAGACGACGCTGCAGGTTTGGCGATCTCCGAAAAAATGCGCTCGCAAATTCGCGGGCTACAAATGGCGGAACGCAACGCCCTAGACGCGATCTCATTGATTCAAACGGCGGAGGGAGCGCTGAACGAAGTACACAGCATCCTTCAGCGCATGAGAGAACTGGCGGTGCAGGCTTCTAACGACACTCTTGAGCCTAGTGACCGCGCGGCCATTCAGGCGGAAGTGGATCAACTTACAAAAGAAATCGACCGTATTGCCGATACAACCCAGTTTAACCAAAAACTTTTATTTAGTGGCTCACCAAAAGGAAAAGCGTTTGCGGAAGTGAATTCTTCAAAAGTGAGCTATGCAGGAAATGGAACGTGGGAAGGTGTTGTAACGGCTGCTCCGACAGAGCCAGCTGAAGTTGTTTTAGATATCGCGGCGGCTCTTGGCGCGGAATCCCAAGCTAATATTGATGGTAAAACATTTACTATCAATGGTAAAGTTTATGAGATTGATGTAACAAACCTCGCAACGCCGAATGGTTTGTCGAATACAGGAAATATTGCGGTCAATGTAACGTGGACTGACTCTCCAACTACTGATGCTGATAAAATGACAAATGTGAATAATTTACTATCGGCACTAAAAACAGCTATCGAAGCAAGAGACTCTCAAACATTTGGTACTAATATACAGAAAATTGACGTGACAGATCCAGATGTTTCTACTGACGGATCAGCATTAACGAACGGACGTTTAATTTTAAAAACTGTAAATAATATGTCCCCGAAAGATGCGTCGACAATTTCTGTATCAACATCCTTTTCATCTAATGTAACATACTTAGATCCTGTAGACTTAACGACTCCTGTAACAACGTTGAAGGCTAAAGACCAAGCGCTAGCTTCTGAGTCATTTACAATCACGTTTGCTGAACCACCGAAAAATGGCGATACACTAAAGATTGATAATTTAACAATTACATTTAGCGATTCTACTGCTAGCAACTATACATGGGCGGGCACACAAGGCACAGCAACAATTAATGTAAGTGGAAAAGATGTATTTCAAGTATTACAAGACATCAAGCAAGTACTTTCTGATGCAAAAGCAGATACAACTAACAATCCGGTTGGGGCATTGAGCTCGCATACAGTAGTAGGAAGTTCTCTTGTTCTTTCGACTGACCGCACAGATGATGGCGGTGCCTTTGGTTCGGCAAATGGTCTTGAAATTCAAATTGTCGATAGTGATTTTGAGGCTAATAAAGGGAAGGAATTAACGCTCGAAATGCAAATTGGAGCAAACGAATCCGAAACACTTGGATTTACTTTAGGGGTTATGGACGCGGCGAGTTTAGGATTAGCTCGCGCGGCTGACCATACAACCATTCTTACCGTTGGCGTAAACGCTGAAGCAGGAATCGATGTTTCTTCTTCTGCTCAAGTTGCTCGTGCAGCGATTTCAGTTATTGACGAAGCGATCCGCAAAGTGTCCGAAGAGCGAGGCAAACTCGGTGCTTACCAAAACCGCCTCGAGCATACCATCAATAACTTAAAAACAGCGAATGAAAACTTAACATCATCTGAATCCCGTATCCGCGATACAGATATGGCGATGGAGATGACGGAGTTTACGAAGAACAATATTTTAAACCAAGCGGCACAGGCGATGCTTGCGCAGTCAAACCAGCTGCCGCAAGGAATTTTGCAATTGTTAAAAAGCTAATGTTTTTTCACAGGGTTAGGTCAAAGCGACCTCGCCCTTTTTTTGTAGATGTGCGATAATGATCGTAACGAGGTGATCTTCATGGAAGTGCAAAAAGTGACGAAGGCGAATGCCACAAACGTCAGCCGAAAAGAAGAAAAACCGACCGAATCGGTTTCGTTTACCGAAGTGATGGCGAAAAAGCGAAACGATATCGTCTTTGAGCGCATCCAACAACAAGTCAAAGAAATCGAAGCGCAAGGAAAAAAATTAGCGGAATCACAAACAATCGAAGATTTGAAAAAATATAAAAAACTCGTCAAACAATTTCTCGATGACGCCGTCAAAAATGGCTTGCAGCTGGAGGAGCAGCGCGGCTTTAGCCGCGGTGGGCGCACGAGAATTTATAAAATCGTCAAAGAAGTCGATAAAAAACTAATTGATTTAACGAACGCCGTACTGCAAAAAGAACAAAAAGGTCTCGATTTATTAGGACTTATTGGAGAAATCCAAGGATTGATTATTAACATTTATACGTAAAGAAGGGGAGCAAAATGGCACAATTAGATAACTGCCCAAAATGCGGCCGTCTGTTTGTCAAAAACCAATTTCGCGATATATGCGAAATATGCTATAAGGAAGAAGAAAAATTGTTCGAAAAAGTGTATAACTTTTTACGAAAGCGGGAAAATCGTACAGCGACGCTTGCGCAAGTCGTCGCTGCCACCGAAGTGGACGAAACGCTCATCATCAAATGGATTAAAAAAGGCCGGCTTCAGCTCGTTCAATTTCCGAACCTTGGCTATCCTTGTGACAAGTGCGGCAAGATTATTCGCGAAGGGCGGCTTTGTTTGGAGTGCAACCAAGGACTTCAGCAACAGCTACAAAAACTCGAAGAAGAAAAACAACGGCAAATTGACAACCAGCGGATGACGTATTACACAAAAAAAGACGAAAACTAAACATTACAGCCTTTTTGCCGATATAAAAAATAGATACGTTTGCGCGTACAACTGAAGAAAGCGAGGTCAACAACCCAATGACTAAAGTCATGGGCTTGTAAGCCCCATGTTGACCAGACCAAGGCTTGAAACAGAGCCTACGTTATAGATGTCATGACACGGTG
>NZ_JAPSMC010000078.1 GCF_026847645.1 Anoxybacillus sp. J5B_2022 | reverse complement strand
GCATCCTGAAAATACACACATTCTTAAATGGATATTGAAAAATTCGACAAAAGGGTACTTTTATCCTTCCGCTGGTGACGAATTTTGTCGTCATGGAGCTATATAGAAGACGAAGAATCGTGCCATTATGCCTAGTTAATGAAATGGAAAAATCTATTTAAATAAAATTTTCCATGAAAGCAAGGCAGGGGGTGTTCCGTTTGTAACGAATAAAATAAAAAAAGATATATGAAAGAAGGTTGACTGTCATGCAGCTCATTTCTTACGATAATCGGTTAGCGCCATTGCTCATTCGCAACAACCTGTTTGCTTGCCTGCCACCGACGACCGAGCAGATCATCCTTTTATGTATCGGAAGCAATCGAATTAATGGGGATAGTTTAGGTCCATTTGTCGGGACATTGTTGACAGGTCTTTATCCACAACATTTAACAGTGATTGGCACATTAAAAGAGCCGCTTGATGCGACTAACTTAGAAAAAACCGTCAACCGTCTCGACATTCCGCCCTCTACGTGCGTTTTAGCAGTCGATGGTGTAATCGGCATGCAGTCATATGTCCATACGATCGCAATCCGTCCCGGTCCGCTCGCTGCAGGATCAGCACTCCAAAAGAATTTGCCCGCCGTCGGAGATGTAAGCATTATGGGCGTCATGTTGGAAGAGAATACGGAGCTGAACGAATTGCCGTACACAAATTTGCACGTCGTCTATCAAATGGCGCGCTCGATTGCAGCCGGCATAGCGCTGACCGTCAGACAGCGATTCAGTTATGAAACGACTGCGCCAGTTCTCGTCTAAAGGCGCAAAGCGGTGGGCTTCCACCGCTTTACGTTTATTCGATATGGAATGTCTGTTTCACAAAAGCAACGACTTCTTCTGCTGTGTTCATCGATAAAATCGTTTCTTTCAAACTAGCAGCTTCTTCTTTCGACAATTTTTTCAATTGTGAGCGGGCGCGCAAAATGGAAGTGGCACTCATACTAAACTCGTCCAATCCTAAACCGAGCAAAATCGGAATCGCCAACTCTTCGCCTGCCATTTCGCCGCACATGCCTGCCCATTTTCCTTCTTTATGCGCCGCTTCAATGACGTTCGCAATAAGACGCAAAATAGCTGGATTGTACGGCTGATAAAGGTACGATACGCGTTCGTTCATCCGATCTGCCGCCATCGTATATTGGATTAAATCGTTCGTTCCGATGCTAAAGAAATCGACTTCTTTCGCAAACTGATCGGCAAGCACTGCTGCCGCCGGAATCTCGACCATCATCCCGACTTCGATATTTTCAGCTACCGATACGCCTTCTTGTACTAATTTCTCTTTTTCTTCTAAAAGAATCGCTTTTGCCTGCCGGAATTCATCTAACGTTGCAATCATCGGGAACATAATTTTTAAATTGCCATACACGCTTGCACGCAACAATGCCCGAAGTTGTGTACGGAACATGTCTTGCATCTCAAGGCAAAGGCGAATTGCCCGGAAACCTAAAAACGGGTTCATTTCTTTTGGAAGTTCTAAATATGGAAGCTCTTTATCGCCGCCAATATCAAGAGTACGAACAACCACTGGCTTTCCTTCCATCCGCTCCAGCACCGTTTTATACGCTTCAAATTGCTCTTCTTCTGTCGGCAATTCTGAGCGTCCCATGTATAAAAATTCTGTTCGATATAAGCCGATGCCTTCCGCGCCGTTAGCAAGCACCCCTTTAACATCATCAGGCGTTCCGATATTAGCTGCTAACTCCACATGATGACCGTCGCTTGTGATCGTTGGTTCGTGAACTAATTTTGCCCATTCTGCTTTTTGTGCTTCAAAGCGAGCACGTTTTTCTTCGTAGTGTGCTAACTCTTCTTCGGATGGATCGACAACGACTCGTCCGTCTAACCCGTCGATAATAACAAGGTCGCCATTTTCGATTTCAGCGGTAACAGCTTTCGTCCCGACAACGGCCGGAATTTCCATCGAGCGAGCCATGATCGCCGAGTGAGACGTACGTCCGCCGATATCTGTCGTAAATCCTTTCACATATTGCCGGTTTAGCTGGGCTGTATCAGACGGAGTTAAATCTTCGGCAATAATGACTACTTCTTCGGAAATAAGACTCGGATTAGATATCGTAATACCGAGCAAATGAGCTAACACACGTTTCGTGACATCGCGAATGTCCGCAGCGCGTTCTTTCATATATTCGTTATCCATCGCTTCAAACATCGCCACAAACATCGACGCCACTTCGTCCAACGCGTATTCCGCATTGACTTGTTCTGCCGCGATTTTATCTTTTACAGGGTTTAATAATTCTGGATCGCTTAATACAAGAAGATGGGCAGAAAAAATCGCCGCTTTATCTTCCCCTAACTGCTGGAAAGCATGATCTTTAATTTGTTCCAATTCCGCTTTTGCTTTCGCTACTGCCGCGTCAAAGCGCGCAATTTCCGTTTCTACATCTGTCACTGTCTTTTTTTCAACAACGAAATGAGGGGTTTCCAAGCGGTACGCCTTGGCAATGGCGATCCCGCTCGATGCAGCAATACCTTGAATATGTTTAGACATTATTGTGCAAGTCCTTCTTTTGCTAATGTATCTGTTAAAGCTGCCAACGCCTCTGCTGCATCTGTACCCTCTGCCGTGATTTTGATTTGCGCCCCTTTTGGAACACCTAAAGACATAACACCCATGATCGATTTTAAGTTCACTGTTTTACCGTTGTATTCTAAGTTGATATCGCTGTTAAATTTGCTTGCTGTTTGCACAAGCAATGTTGCCGGACGGGCATGAATTCCAGATTCAGCAGTTACTTTAAACACTTTCTCAGCCATGTTCACCAATCTCCTTTTCAATATGTTTTTTTGTCATCATAACAAACAATTGTATTCCATTCAATGGAAAAGTCACATAGAGAAACGGTTCGTTTCTCTATGTGAGGAGCTATTGCTATTATCCAATGGTAACAATGTTGTCTTCACCTTTTGTGACAACGCCTTGTTTTTCGATTTTCACTGTTTCGTTTGCTTTCAAGTTCGTGAAAATAATCGGCGTAATCACGGAAGGCGCATTGTTTTTCACATATTCTAAATCTACTTTTAATAACGGTTGACCCTTTTTCACTTCATCTCCTTGGGAAACGAGCGCTTCAAAGCCTTGTCCATTCAATTTTACTGTATCAATACCGAAGTGAATTAAAATTTCTCTTCCGTTTTTCGATTCAATACCAATCGCATGTTTTGTCGGGAAAACGTTCACGATTTTTCCGTCTACAGGGGATACAACCGTTCCATCTGTCGGCATAATCGCAAAGCCGTCACCCATCATTTTTTGTGAGAACACTTGATCCGGTACTTCTGAAAGCGGCAATACTTCACCTGTTAATGGCGCTGCTACTTTTTCTGTCCCTGCGTTTACTAATGTTGTTACTTTTGTCTCCTCTTTTACTCGCGCTGGTGCACGACCTTCCATAATGTCTTTCATTTGGCTTTTTAGTGTATCTGATTTCGGACCGAAAATCGCTTGAACGTTATTTCCAACCTCAAGAACGCCTGCTGCGCCTAACGCTTTTAAGCGATCTTTATCGACATGTTGAATATCGTTGACAGATACACGTAAACGCGTGATGCACGCATCTAAATGCGCAATGTTTTCTTTTCCGCCAAGCGCCGCCAAAATTTCATACGGAAGCTCGTCTGCATTCGCTGCTGTTGTCGTTGTTTCTTCCACTTTTTCACGGCCTGGAGTTGCTAAATCCCATTTGCGGATCGCAAAGCGGAATCCGAAATAGTAAATGACCGCAAACACTAATCCAACTGGAATAACAAGCCACCAAGACGTACGGTTTGGCAATACCCCGAATAATAGGTAGTCAATGACCCCACCGGAGAATGTCATCCCGATTTTGACGTTTAAAAGATGCATGAGCATAAACGATAAACCAGCGAAAATCGTATGAATCGCAAACAATGCAGGTGCAACGAATAAGAATGAGAACTCAATTGGTTCTGTAATCCCTGTTAAGAACGATGTTAACGCCGCAGAAGCCATGATACCGGCTACTACTTTCTTGTTTTCTGGGCGCGCTTCATGATAAATTGCAAGCGCTGCTGCTGGAAGCCCGAACATCATGAACGGGAATTTCCCTGTCATAAATGTCCCAGCTGTTAACGGCACCCCATCTTTTAACTGAGCAAAGAAGATTTTTTGGTCGCCACGAACGACTTCTCCTGCTTTATTGACGTACTCACCAAACTCAAACCAGAACGGTGCGTAGAAAATATGGTGCAATCCGAACGGAATTAATGCACGCTCAATGACCCCGAAAATAAACGCTGCTAGCGTTTTGTTTGCATCAATCATGTTATGAGAGAACGCATTTAAGCCGTGTTGCACCGGCGGCCATACCCATGTCATCACAATCCCGAGCACGACTGCAGATGCTGCTGTAACAATCGGTACGAAACGCTTTCCAGCAAAGAAACCTAAATATTGTGGTAGCTCAATTTTGTAATATTTATTGTACATATATGCGGCCATAATCCCGACGATAATCCCGCCGAAAACACCTGTTTGCAACGTTGGGATCCCTAATACATTAGCAAATGATGGGTCTTTCCCAATCTGATCTGCCGTTACCCCTAAAACAACACTCATCGTAATGTTCATAATTAAATAGCCGATAATGGCCGCTAAACCTGCGACCCCTTCACCACTAGCTAAGCCGATCGCTACCCCAACCGCAAAGAGAAGCGAAAGGTTGGAGAACACGACGCCTCCAGCTTGTTCCATTACTTTTGCAATCATCACAACCCAAGCTGCTTTTAACGCCGGGAGCTTATCGGTTAACGCTGGGTTTTGTAAAGCGTTACCAAATGCAAGCAAAATACCGGCTGCCGGTAAAATCGCAACAGGAAGCATTAGCGCTTTACCGACTTTTTGCAATGTACCAAACGCTTTTTTCATCATAAATTCCTCCTCGTTTATAAGCTTTGCAACAAACGCTTTTTCATACTTTTATTTACAATCATCAGACGTCCGACGATTGTAAGCATTTGCAAAGCACGAAAAAACAAAAGGCATGAGCAAAGATAGAACAAAATAGAACGCTTACAATAAAAAGGAAAATACCTTTTTACTGCTTGTCCTATTTCATCTCCTTTACTCATGCCTGATCGAATCAGTAACACGTAAAGATGAAACCATTATTCACTTTTTTTTGCAAGCCTTTGCAAATGCATTGTCAAATAGACGGCCTCTGCCTCATCTACAGGCAGTTGCAACGTTTGCTGCATCACTTTTACTAGCTTCCATGCAAGATTATAACATATTGGGTATTCTTCTTTCAATACTTTTAGCAATTTTTTTGGTTCTTCGACACGTTCCCCGTTTTTTACGCGTTCAATGGCATAGCGTAAGTGGCGAATAAACCGTAAATAGTGAATGCTTTCGCGGTCAATCGTAATATCGAGCTGTTCTTCGACGATGGCAACTAGTTTAGCAATCAGTTGCGAATGTTGATTCACCTCGGAGAGGCTTTGCCGCGAAATGCCACTATGGATATGCAAAGCGATAAATCCCGCTTCTCCTTCCGGCAATTGGACGTGCAGTTTT
Organism: Anoxybacillus sp. J5B_2022; assembly: GCF_026847645.1. GTDB lineage: Bacteria > Bacillota > Bacilli > Bacillales > Anoxybacillaceae > Anoxybacteroides. The sequence goes on along the minus strand of NZ_JAPSMC010000078.1, from coordinate 5,723 downwards.
TCGTTTAACATTTCTACGACTTCTTCGGCGATTTTATATTCTAACGGATATAAGCTTTTCGTTTCGAGCAAAAATGGGTTTTTTAAGTCAAGACCTTGTTCAATTCGCTTGATTGTAAACGAAATGTGGTCGGTCAAGGCAACGTGAATATGTTCGTTGAGCGGGGCGTTGACCCGTTTTTTAATATGCTGCATGATTTCGTTCATCACCCCAATGAATTCCTCGTCGAGTTCTGGAAGCAATTTTTTATACTGTTCTTGTTCCCGTTCATTTTTTAAAATAAACCATTTTTCTACCGCGCGTTGTTCGATAACGTCCCCTTTTTTCTTGCCGAACCCGATCCCTTTTCCGAGCAAAACAACTTCATCATACTCTGGGTGTGAGGCAATTAAGACGTTATTGTTTAACACTTTTTCGACGCGAAAGGACTTGTTCACAAAGCCCAACTCCTTTAATTTAAACGTTTACGCAATACTATCATCTTACGCAACGATTCGATGTTCGTCAATGACGAAAAACAAACAAATCGTACAAGTTACCAATTTAGGCAACCGCCCGGTTTATTATTTTCTGTTCATTCATCCACAATATACGAAGAGTTGGCAAGAAAGGAGGGAAAATAATGGTGAAAAAAGGAAGACAAAATAAAGTAAGTCAAGAAATCGCCAACCCGACCGTATCTAAGGCGGAGGCAGAAATGGCAAAAGATAGCGTCGATACCGCAAAGCAAGCCAAGAAAAACCAGCTATAACGAAAAAAGGTGTCGTACGACACCTTTTTTTCAAAAGATAAGAAAGTATAAAATTTTGGGTCTACCACGGTCATAATCTTCATAAAGGGGGAGCTGTCTAGCTCCAAGCGCCATCGGCTCGAGTCGCTCCGCCCCACACTGCGGCGGCGACAGCCTCCTCGGTGGGGCTTGTGCGATCTTCGCCGATAGGCGGGCGCTTTGCGCTTTTCTTATTAAACCACTTGTTTAGCGACATTGCTTTCCTTAAAAAGCATTTTTAACAACGGTGGGGTAACAAGTGTTGTCACGAGCACGACGACGACAATCGCGGCAAATAAATCAGCCGTTAAAAGCTTGGACTCCAACCCGATCCCAGCAATAATGAGCGCTACTTCCCCTCGCGAAACCATGCCTGCTCCGACAGCTAGCGAACTTTTCCAAGCAAAGCCGGCTAGTTTAGCACCGAACGCAGCACCAACGAGCTTTGTGAAAATGGCCAGCACGCTCAATCCGACAATTAACCAAAGGTGTTTCCCGACACCAGAAAGCTCGACAGCGACACCAATCGATGTAAAAAAGACAGGAACAAAGATCGAATAGCTAATCGTTTCAACTTTATGGAAAATTTCTTTTTTATAATCGGTAAAACTGATACCGATCCCAGCAATATACGCCCCAATAATCGCCGCAACGCCTGTTGCTTCGGCAAAATAAGCGAATGTAAAACAAATAATTAATCCCGCCGAAATAACCGCTTCATCGACGCGCAATGGCGCAAACCATTGCAAAATGAGCGGAACGATTTTCCATGCGGCTAAAATCGCTAGCGCGAAAAAGACGACTTTTTTCAAAATGACCGTTCCAAGCACGACATCGCTTCCTGTTAAGCTCATTAAGAACGCTAAACTAACGATGACAAGAATATCGTCAATAACAGCCGCTCCTAAAATGGTCGATCCTTCTTTTGATTGCAATTGGTTCATTTCTTTTAACACTTGCACAGAAATGCTGACGCTTGTCGCAGATAACAAAAGGCCAAGAAAAACAGCTTGCGCAGGCGCTAAACCAATCGCGTTTCCTGCGATATATCCTAACGATAACGGCACGATAATCCCAAGCACACCAACGAATGTCGCCGCTTTTCCTGTCCGTTTAAACTCGTTCATATCCGTTTCTAGTCCGGCGATAAACATTAATAAAATCACGCCAATTTGACTCACTTCTTTTAATATCTCGGTATCGTTGACAATCCCGAGCACCGTTGGACCGAGCACGATCCCGATCAATAGTTTCCCGAGCACCGCCGGCTGTCCGAGTCGAACGCTAATATCTCCCGCGATTTTCGAAGCAAATAAAATCGTGGCCAGTTGCAGAATAAACATCGTCGACGCTCCTTTAACATCATTTCGCTATGTACATTTACGTATAGATTGCACAAAAAGTTTCACTTTCAATAAAAAAAGAGGCGCAGCTGCACCTCGTCAAACTTTTCCTTCGTTCCAGCGCGCGATCAATGATTGCAAATCATCGAGTACGCTTGGCAACTGTTCGAGCGGCACTGGACGGCTAAAATAATAACCTTGCATTTCTTCACAGCCTTTTTCTAAAAGAAAACGGACTTGTTCCTCTGTTTCCACGCCTTCCGCTGTCACAAATAAATTTAATTGATGCGCAAGCGAAATAATCGCCCGGACAATTTCTTCACTTTTTTTATTGTCGCTAATATGGCGAACGAAAGAGCGGTCAATTTTCACCGCATCAATCGGGAAACGGTTCAAATAATTGAGCGACGAATAGCTGACGCCGAAATCGTCAATCGCAATCATAATGCCCCGCTGCTTCAATTTTTGTAAAATCCGCACCACTTCTGCCGGCTCTTTCACAATCGCCGTTTCCGTAATTTCAAAGACAAAAAAGGACGGGCTCGTCTTTTCGCTCGCGAAAATATCGGACACGACGATTTCAAGCTGTTTGTCCAAAAATTGCCTTGCCGATAAGTTAACCGCCATCTTTAAGTCGTAAAAGCCAAGCTGCTGCAACTTTTTCAAATCGCGGCACGCTTGTTGTAACACCCATTTGCCAATTTCGTGGATCATGTTCGTTTCTTCCGCGATCGGAATAAACTCAGCAGGGCTGACCATGCCAAGCTGCGGATGGTTCCAGCGGACGAGCGCTTCAACGCTGATCGTTCCTAATCGAATATTTACTTTCGGTTGATAATAGAGCGACAACTCACCTTTTTCCAACGCTACTTGCAAATCATTTTCTAAACGGATTTTTTTTGCAAAAATGTCGTGCATATGCGCTTCATATTCGACAACACGGCTCGTTCCATTCATTTTCGAATAATAGACCGCTTTATCGGCGTTGCTTAACAACGTTTCGACCGACAAATTGGCGTCACAAGCATAGCTTACCCCGATGTTTGTCGTAATATTTAACTTTTCTCCGGCAATAAAATATGGCTCTTGTAACAAGCGGTCAAGTTTTTTTACTAACGTTTTCAGCTCATGTTCGTGCTCATAAATATAGGCAACAACAAACTCATCATCGCTCACTCGCGCTAACAACGTCCGTTCCGATTGAACCCTTTTTAAGCGCTTCGCGACTTGGCGCAACAGTTCGTCGCCATTCGTGTGACCGAGAAAATCGTTAATAAATTTAAACCGGTGAATATCAATAAGCAGTACTGCCAAACCAGTATGCTTTAGCATCAAGTCATTCAGTTTTTCCCGCAAATATTGCCGGTTGAAAAGTCCTGTCAACACGTCATATTGCGCCATATACTCGATCTCTTTTTCGATGCTTTTTTGTTCTGAAACATCGCGAATGACAAGAAATTTCGCTTCGTGCGCACCATATGGGATGGCCATTTCTCTTACATTTACTTCCTTCTGTTCCCCGTCTAACGCTGTCAGCATCCATTCTTGCTCATCAATTGGTTGTAAAAAGGCGCTTAACGGCTTCCCTTCTATTTCCTTTTGCTGTTTCGCCTTCACCATGTGAAGTCCTGCTGAATTTATATACGTAATAGCACCATCAACTTGAATGACGACCATATCAGGGAGAAATTCGACTACTTTTCGATATAGTTCCTCACTTTGGCGGAGCCGTTCTTTCACTGTGACTAAATCGGTGAAATCCCTTAGCATCGCCAAGCCAGCAACAACGCGGCCGTTTTGGTCAAAAACTGGCATTACGTTCGCGGAGACGTACACTTTTGCGCCGGTTTGATGCGTTAACGACATCCGAACCGATGTTAAACTTTCCCCTTGACTAAGCTGCAGTAAGCTTTGTTCAAATTTAGAGCGGTATTCTGGAAAGATTCGCAAAATGTTTTGTGAGCGAATTTTTTCTTCTTCCCACCCTAACAGCCGCTCAAGCTCTTTGTTCACCTGCAAAATCTGCCCAGTTAAATCGAACATGACTAACGCATCGTGCGAATAGGCAAATAACAAATGAAACAACTGATGAATTTCGGTAAACTGTTCTTCGCGTTTCATCATTTCCGTAATATCCCGCGTAAACGAAAGCACATATAAAGCGATACCTTGTTGGTCAAAAATCGGAATTAATGTCGATTCCCCGATGCGATATTCGCCCGCGATATTCATTTGATCGCGATACGTCACAATCGTTTTCGTTTCTACTGCTTTGCGATACTGGACGTTCAAATGATCGGCGACCTTTTTTGGATAAATATCGTCAATGCATTTCCCCATATCTTCTTTCGTTAAACTTGCCAAATGTAATGCTTTCGGACTGACGTAAACATAGCGAAACCGCGGTCCTTCTTCCACTTTCATAAAAAAGACGATATCAAATAATTGCTCGATAACGGCAAACAGCAGCCGTTCATCCGCTAATAGTTTTTGTATAAACTGACTTTGTTCCATCTTACCCATTCCTTTATGCTGATCTCACGTTGCTATACGTTCTCTATTATTTATTTCGGCAAAAAAGCAAAAGTTTTAATAATCCCCAATAAAAAAACCTTATCCCTCCTATGGAAGGATAAGGTTTTTCTTTCACTCTGCTTGTTTCAACTGTTCAAATAACTGTTGCGGCAGACGTTGAATCGAGTCGATCACGCCATCTAACTTTGCTTCAATGCGATACAGCAAATAAAAAGTCACGACAATAGGAAATCCGACGTCAGAAATAAAAGAAAGATACGTTTCCACATTCACTCGCCCCGTTCCATTTGATTGATAAAGGGCCAGCTCTCCCATAGAACTGGCCCCTTTCGACTACGTCAATGCTACTTCTGTCACATCACGCTGCGATAATCGCGCCCCTTGCTTTCCGACAAGATCGCCACCGCTTGATGTGAAAATGTTGGCCGCAATAATCGTATCCATGACCGACGATACTTGTTGCGCGTTCACTGGCTCCACCGGATTGTCAATGACGATGCGCACCGTTTTCCCTTGCTGGTTCAAAAATTGTAGCTCCAATGATTTCTCCATTTCCCGTTTCCTCCTTTATTAGTTTGTAATGAAATGCATGTCGCTTCGCTCAATTTGCGCTAGCGGATAAGTTTGCAATGAAGCAAGCGCTTGCGAAACGGCAAGCAATTGCTCCGGCGTAGCAGTCACTTTTACGTTGCTAAAGTTTTTGCGGCGATACACCGGTTTCCCTGCTTCATCTGTGCCTACTTCAAATACGAGACGCAATTGGGATTGCTGAATGATCGATTGTGCCATCCCGTTCACCTCCTTTCACCTTTACTATCGCAATTAGAGGGAAAAAGGATAGGCGGGTACAAAAATTTTTCCTAAAACATACATGAGTAAACTATTTGACAAATGGCCACAGTAACTTTATGATAAGGATGCTTAACTTACCAAAAGTTAGTTTATTTCTTTATAATACAAAATAGGAGGTAGTAACCATGGCAACTCCAACGATGATAACAAAAGATTTTTTCACCGTTGTGAACGAACGTCAATCGATTCGCAAATATGATCCAAATGCAACGATTAGTAAAGAA
>NZ_JAPSMC010000077.1 GCF_026847645.1 Anoxybacillus sp. J5B_2022 | reverse complement strand
TGTTCAACAAATTCAAGACATCTTTTCCGGTAAAGTGACAAACTGGAAAGAAGTTGGCGGAAACGATGAAAAAATTAATGTCATTAACCGACCAGCCTCTTCTGGAACACGTGCAACATTTGAAAAAACGTTAATGAAAGATGTAAAAGTAAATGATAGCATCGGAACGGTTCAAGATTCTAACGGTGCCGTGGAACAAGCCATTAAGTCTACACCAGGAGCAATTAGTTACGTTGCAATGTCTTATCTAGTTGGTGACAAAGCGAACGCTTTAACAACGTTAAAAATTGACGGGGCTGAACCAACAGTAGAAAATATTAAAGCACAAAAATATCCATTCTGGTCTTACGAGTATATGGTTACAAAAGGCGAACCAAAAGATGCAGTCAAAGCCTTCATTGACTTTGTAAAAAGTGAGCAATTTGCTGCAAAAGTAAAAGAAATGGGTTATATCCCAATGTCCGAATTAGAATAATTAGATATATTGGGCTGGCTATCATGTAGTCAGTCCTATTCGTTTGAATGATTAGGGTAGGTGAATCAATGATGAAGGGGAAAAAACCAATTAATTATTGGAAAAGCGAATATATAGGAAAAATATTAGTTACATTTTGTGGTTTTTTAATTGTTTTTGTTACTCTTTCAATTATTGCGTTTATTTGTAGTAAAGGAATTCAATCATTTACTCAAAGTCATATTTCTTTTAAGGAAATGTTGTTTTCAAAAGAATGGGCGCCTAATGATTCCCAGCCTAAATATGGGGCTGTCATTTTTATTGTCGGGTCGACGCTCGTATCGATTGGAGCCGTTATTTTAAGCGCGCCGATTGCTGTTGCATTAGCAGTATTTATTAACTATATTTCACCTCAATTTGGCACAAAGGTGTTGAAGCCTGTATTAGAGTTGCTTGTCGGTATTCCATCGGTTGTATATGGATTGTTAGGAGTAACCATTCTCGTTCCGCTATTGAGAGGATGGTTTGGAGGAGTAGGCTTTAGCTTAATTGCGGGGATTATTGTTTTAAGCATCATGATTTTACCAACGATTGCGAGCATCGCTTCAGATGCGATTCAAGCAGTTCCGCACGCATATTTAGAAGCGTCGTATGGATTAGGTTCGACAAGATGGCAGGCAATTAGCCGCGTTATCGTTCCTGCTGCTCGCAAAGGAATTTTAACAGGAATTGTATTAGGTTTGGCTCGTGCCTTTGGTGAAGCCCTAGCAGTTCAAATGGTGATCGGAAACACCGTGAAACTGCCTTCTGGATTATATAGTCCAACTGCAACATTAACAGGCATTTTAACGATGGACATGTCCAACACATTAAATGGAACCGCTTGGAATAATGCTTTATGGACGTTGGCGATGATTTTGCTGCTCATTTCTTTCTTATTTATTTTAATCATTCGAGCAATTGGACAAAGAGGTGAAGGCTAAAATGAAGGCAAGAACGGTTGATGCCATTTGGACGGGAATTTTATATATTGTTTCAGCTTTTGTTGTTATTTTGTTAGGATTTTTAGTTGTAACCATTGTTGTGAAGGGATGGGGATTTTGGGATCCGAGTTTTCTTTTCGGAAATCCGAGCAATACGCAAGCAGGGGGCGGAATTGGTCCGCAATTATTTAATTCCCTCTATATGCTAGTGCTTACATTGCTCATTTCCGTTCCATTAGGGCTTGGAGCAGGAATTTATTTGGCGGAGTATGCGAAAGAGGGGAAGTTGTTGAGCTTTATTCGATTATGCATTGAAACAATGGCTTCTCTTCCCTCTATTGTTGTTGGTTTGTTTGGGCTTTTAGTATTTGTTACATTGACTGGCTGGGGATATACATTAATCGGGGGCGCTTTAGCCATTACGATCTTAAACTTACCGGGTTTAACGAGGGTATGTGAAAATGCCATTCGAGATGTTCCACATAGTGTAAAAGAAGCAAGTCTTGGGTTAGGAGCGACGAGATGGCAGACGTTAGTGAGAGTGATCATTCCAGCGGCATTGCCACAAATTATGACAGGTGTTATTTTAGCAGCTGGAAGAATTTTCGGTGAAGCAGCAGCACTTATTTACACGTCAGGATTAACAACGCCATTTTTAAATGCTTCAGCTGATCTATCAAGCAAATTAAATCCGTTTAATATTTTTCGGCCAGCAGAAACGCTGACGGTGCACATTTGGAAATTGAATTCTGAAGGGATTGTACCGGATGCAAAGTTAATTGCGGCGAAGTCAGCTGCCATTTTGGTTATTATGGTTCTGTTGTTCAACATTGTTGCTCGTTTTGTTTCGGCAGTATTGCAGCGTTATTTTACTGGAAATACGCACAGAAAAAAACAGCAAACGAAAATGGTTTCTTAAACAAAGAAGTAAAGAACGAAAAAGGGCTAGCCTGCAGCAGTGGGCCAGCCCTTTTATTGATTAATCATGTATTTTTACTGAAGGAATTTCTTTGATAGCCAAAAATAGCACTGTAATTGATACAAACCAATGAAGAAAGGCAGGGTATGGTACAGCTGTTTGTAACGCCTCCATAATCGCAAAAAAGACGGTCGATAATGTTATCGAGTAAGCGGACATGACCCATGTATGGCGATAGGCAATGTTTTTATCAAGCGTGCTGCGTAAAATAAGACCGATAAAAGCGAGGACGGATACCCCGATAAATTTGCTCGCACTTGTGAAAATGTATAAAAAGAGAAACGTTAACGGAATGAGCACAGGAAGCAAAGATTGGAGCGTTTCTAGAAACGAGCGCACGTCTCCGTCGGTCAGCTTCATGTTCGAAAACATCGTGTAACTATAATATTGCGCTTGGCCGTTTGTGACGATGACGGCTTCATGCTTCAACAGGCCAATCGCATTTGTTGTCCGTTCCACTTTTTCTTTTGTCACTTGTCCGGTGCTGTCAAAAATGATCGTTAATCCGTGTTCGTTGATGATAACGGGCTGGGTTGCCGAAGAGTGCAAGCTCCCATCTTCAATTGTAAAAGATGGAATTTCATTTTCGAACAAAGAGCCCATATAGCGAATCCCGTCAACAAAATTCGTTGACAAATGGTATGCAAGCGGCAACGAAGAAATAAGGGCCAATAAAAATACGTATAAAATCGCTTTGCCGATTTTTTGAAAACGGAATCGAGCAATATCTTTTGGGGAATATAAACTTTTCCACAACTGCACGAATATATTCATGGTTTACACATCCTTCCCTGTCTTCCATGCTCATTGTATATCGTCTCGCTTCATAATTCAACCGATGTTGTAAAATAAAAAGAATCCCTACTAGGAGATTCTTTTTATTTATACTTTAAACTTTTGAACTACTTGTTGCAATTGTTTTACCAATTCATTTAAAGATTGAGATGCATGTGAAACACCTTCGATAGAGATACTTTGTTTTTGTACAATGGCGGCTACATGTTCCATGCTTCCAGCAATTTGTTGAGAAATGGAAGCTACTTCTTCCATATTAGTCGACATTTCTTGAGTTTGTGCGCTGACGTGATGTATGATTGCCGCCACTTCTTTTGATTCTTTTGAGACATTTTCTACAGCCTGTGCAATGGTTTTAAATGATGTATCGGTTTGGTGGACCATTTCGATTCCTTCTTTGAGTACTTCTGCTCCGCGGCTCATAGAGTGAACAGCCTGCTCTACTTCCTGCTGAATTTCTTCAATAATTTCTTGAATTTGTTTCGCTGCTTGTCCACTTTGAGCAGCTAGCTTTCTTATTTCATTGGCTACCACGGAAAATCCTTTTCCGTGCTCCCCGGCCCGTGCTGCCTCAATCGCTGCATTTAAAGAAAGGAGGTTTGTTTGATTCGCAATTTGGCTAATCAAGCTTACGATTTGATCAATTCGTTTCGATTTCTCGCCTAATATGTATATCATTTCTGCCGTTTCACCGACCGTTTTTTGCACCAAACTCATTTGTTTAACGGTGTTATCCACTAGCTTATTTCCCATATGAGCTTTATGAGTTGCTTGGTTTGTAGATGTTTCGACATCTGCAATAGAAATGGTGGCTTGTTCCATTCCTCGGGCAATTTCATGGAAAAACTGTGAAATCTCTGTGGCCGAATTTGCTTGCTTTTCTGTTCCGCTTGCTATTTCATTCATTGTAATTGCAATTTGTTCAAAAGCTTGTCTTGATTCGTGCGACGAACGGTGTAATGTTTCGGATGAGAGTGTTACATGCTTCGAGCTTGTATCTAAATGTTCGATCAAAGTCGTAAGGCTGTCTGCCATTTGATTAAAGCCGGCGGCTAACGCTTGAATATCTCTGCTTGAATGTTTAATTTGTAAGCGTATTTGTAAATTTCCTTTTCCTACTTGCCGCATCGCTTGTTTTAATGCAGCAATTGGTTTAAGTATTTGCCGCACGATGATAAAACCGATAAGACTGGCGAAAAAAGCTGTAAGAAGCGAGATTAGCAAGCTCATTTTTTGATAGGAAAAAATCGGCTGCAAATATTCTTGATCTTTAAGGCCTAATACGTACAGTTCGTTTAAGTCAGTGGAATAGGCGTAACATAACGTAAGCCCTTGAAAGTGAACAATCCCTCGCTTTTGCTCATACATTTTATTGATTAAAGAACGAGGCAAAGAAGGTAAAGGACTATTAAATCCAGCTAGTCTTTCAACGTTTTTTTCTTTAGTGATGATAAATTGCATCGGCTTTAAATGAAGGGCTTTAAATTTATGTTCATTTAATGTTAACACATAAGGTAACTTTTTATGAAATTGTTCATTGGTCACAGTTGCTTTTAACATAGAAATTTTTTCGATCATCACTTCGGTAGATAGTTGCATTTGCTGTTCAATCGCTTGAACAGTTATTTGTTTATTTTTCTCATAGCCAATATAAGCAATCAATGCAGAAGAAATGCATGTAATCAAAATAATGACGAATGCTAATATTGTCTGTAGATTCCATCTGCTTATGAATGGAAGATGGGAAGAGGGGGAAGGCGATTTTATTGTTGCTTTCCGTTTGATTGAGTGTAGGAAAACGAAAACTCTCCTCCATATATGGAGTAAAACTGACCGGGCTTGCTTTTGTTTGTTCATTCTTTGCTCTCCTCATTTCCTAAATAATATATAAGGACACTATTTTCAATTTATTCGATCATTGTTGCGTTTTTGTTAAGCAAATGTATAAAAAATGTTAAGCTTATGAAACGAGCAAATAAATTGAAACATTGTGGCCATTTTGGTAAGCTAATTTTAACCGAGCGTGTCTAACGTTCGGATACATAATGACAACAAAGGAGGAGTTAAAATGGCTTTTGAATTACCACCATTACCTTATGCTTATGATGCGCTTGAGCCACATATTGACAAAGAAACGATGAACATCCATCATACGAAACACCACAATACGTATGTCACGAACTTAAATGCAGCGTTAGAAGGACATGCGGATTTGCAAAGCAAAACGCTTGAAGAGTTGCTTAGCAATTTAGAAGCGATTCCAGAAAGCATTCGTACAGCTGTTCGCAATAACGGTGGCGGACATGCAAATCACTCTCTTTTTTGGACGATTCTTTCGCCAAACGGCGGCGGGGAGCCAACAGGCGAGTTAGCCGAAGCGATTAACAAAAAATTCGGTAGCTTTGCGGCGTTTAAAGAAGAATTTACAAAAGCGGCAACGACTCGTTTCGGTTCTGGGTGGGCTTGGCTTGTTGTGAACAACGGCGAGCTTGAAATCACAAGCACACCAAACCAAGACACGCCGATTATGGAAGGAAAAACACCGATCCTTGGCTTAGACGTTTGGGAGCATGCTTACTACTTAAAATACCAAAACCGTCGTCCGGAGTACATCGCGGCATTCTGGAACGTCGTTAACTGGGACGAAGTAGCGAAACGCTATCAAGAAGCAAAATAATGACCAAAAAGGATGGCTTGATAAGAGCCATCCTTTTTTCGTGTGCATAAAAAGAAAAAAGCTGCCAAAACTACCCTTTAGATGAAAAGGGGAGTTGGCGATGACAATTTTCAAAAAACTAGTCGGTCATGAGGTAAATCGGGAACTTATCTTATTGTTGTGTATTGGCGGGTTTTATGCTTTAAGTGTTTCGCTTTCCAACACGTTTGTGAATGTATATTTATGGAAGCAATCCGGAGCGTTTCGCGATTTAGGTTTATATAATTTGGCGGTTGTGACGTTGCAGCCGCTTACGTTTATTTTAGCGGGGCGGTTGGCGAAACAAGTGGACCGTATCATCGTATTGCGGTTAGGTGTTTCATTTTTAGCGATCTTTTTTTTGAGTGTGCTCATGGCTGGAAATCGCGCGCACGATTATTTGTTATTGCTTGGGGCGTTATTAGGAATCGGGTATGGATTTTACTGGCTTGCTTTTAACGTGTTAACGTTTGAAATTACCGAGCCGGATACGCGCGATTTTTTTAACGGCTTTTTAGGTATTTTAACATCGGCAGCAGGAATGATTGGTCCGGTTGTCGCAGGATATATAATTTCTTCACTGACAAAATGGACAGGGTATACGATTATTTTTTCGATTTCGCTTGGGCTGTTTCTTGTGGCGGTTGTGCTTAGCTTTTTTCTAAAACGGAGACCGGCGGCGGGAACGTACGGATTGATGCGCATTATTGAAGAGAGGGAGAACAATAAAAATTGGCGTTTAATTACCAATGCCCACTTTTTTCAAGGATTGCGGGAAGGGATTTTTGTATTTGTTATTTCTGTATTTGTCTATATGGCGACAGGTAGCGAATGGGCGCTCGGAAAATTCGGGTTCGTTAATTCCTTCACTTCTTTCATCGCCTATTATCTCGTGTCGCGCTTCATTGAGCCTGCTTATCGAAAAAAAGCGATTTTATGTGGCGGCTTATTGTTGTATGCAGCCCTTTTTCTTATTGTTTTTGATCTCTCTTATCCGCGTCTTTTGCTGTATGCGGTTACGATTGCAATTGCGTATCCGATACTCCTTGTTCCGTATTCGTCGCTGACGTTTGACGTGATCGGAAGAAGTTGGGAATCAGCGGAAAGAAGGGTGGAATATATCGTTGTGCGCGAACTGTTTTTAAACGGTGGACGGATTGCGTCGATTTTGTTGTTTTTAGTGACTATTGCCTTGTTTGAGGAAAAAACGGCCATTCCAGCGTTAATGCTCGTGCTTGGAGCGGGACATTCCCTCATTTATGTTTTTATTCGCCGCATCGAAGCGGATAGCGCTCGATTGTATCCGCTCCTATCAAACGAAGAAGGCTCTCTCTCATAGGGCCTTTTTTTTTGTGCGATTTTCTAGCAAAATGTCGCTAATTCTTTTACAATAAACGTGGGATTGAAAATATAGGAGGGTACTGTCTTGAAAAAAAAGAAAAGGGCGCAAGTGCCGTTTCGGCTAAATATATTATTTTTTGTCGTGTTTTTATTGTTTTCTGCTCTTATCTTGCGGCTTGGAGTCGTGCAAATCGTATATGGTGAGCAGTACCGGAAAGAAGTGGAACGAACGGAAAATGTGACGGTAAGCACGCCGGTGCCGCGCGGGAAAATTTATGACCGCTATCATCGCGTCATTGTCGATAACGTCCCGCTTAATGCGATTACGTACACGCGCACAAAAACGACGACACCGGAAGATACATTGGTCATTGCGCAACGATTGGCGAAATATATCGACAAACCGGTCGACAAAATTACGGAGCGCGATATGAAAGACTATTGGATTTTAACGCGAAAAGAGGAAGCGAAAAAGAAAGTGAGCGAGGCGGAGAAAAAAGCGCTCAAGAAAAAAGGGCTGTCCGACAAAGAACTAGACAAAAAAATTTATGAACTCACGCTAGAGCGGATTACACCAGAAGATTTAAAAGAAATTACACCGCAAGAAATGAAAGTGTTAGCGATTAAACGAGAATTAGATAGCGGATATGCGTTAACACCGCAAATTGTAAAAAACAAAGATGTGACGAATCAAGAGTATGCAGTCGTGAGCGAACATTTAGAAGAATTGCCGGGGGTGGATACGACAACCGACTGGGAACGACGCTATGTGTATGGCAACACATTCCGTTCCGTGCTTGGAAGTGTGACAAGCGATGATGAAGGCATACCGCGCGAACGGTTAGATTACTTTTTGGCGCGCGACTACAGCCGCAATGACCGTGTCGGGAAAAGCTATTTAGAAGCGCAATACGAAGATGTATTGCACGGAAAAAAAGCAAAAATCAAAAACATTACCGACAAGTCCGGCAACGTTATTGAAACAGAGAAAGTATATGAAGGAGAGCGCGGCAAAGACCTCGTGTTAACGATCGATATTGAGCTTCAACAACGCGTGGAAAAAATTATTGAGGAAGAGTTAAAAGCAGCGAAACGTTTCGGCGGAACGTCGCTGTTAGATCGTGCGTTTGTCGTGATGATGAACCCGAAAACAGGTGAAATTTTAGCGATGGCTGGAAAAATGATTACAAAGAATGAGAATGGAAATATCGAGCTGAAAGACTATGCGCTCGGTACGATGACATCCGCCTATGCGATGGGTTCTGCGGTGAAAGGAGCGACCGTATTGACGGGATTTCAGACAGGGGTGCTCCGTCCGAATACGTACATTGTTGACGAACCGCTATATATTAAAGGGACACCGGTGAAAAAGTCGTACCAAACGATGGGACGAATTAACGAACTGACCGCCTTGCAGCGCTCTTCGAACGTTTATATGTTTAAAACGGCGATTGCGATCGGCGGTGGTGTGTACCGGCCATATGCGCCGCTTGCCATTAACCCAGAAGCATTTACAACGATGCGAAGATATTTCAGCCAGTTTGGTTTAGGCGTAAAAACAGGGATCGATTTGCCAAATGAGATTATCGGGTTTCAAGGAACAAGTAAAATGCCGGGATTTTTATTAGACCTGTCGATCGGACAGTATGATATGTATACACCGCTACAGATGGCGCAATACATTTCGACGATCGCCAACGGCGGCTATCGAATGAAACCGCAAATCGTCAAAGAAATTCGCGAGCCAAATAACGATGGAAAAGAACTTGGCCCGGTGATCCGTGATTTTCAGCCGATCGTGCTCAACCGCATTGACATGAAAACAGAATATATTGATTGGGTGAAGGAAGGACTTCGCCGTGTGATGCAGGAAAAAGGCGGAACAGCGGCCGGTTTTTTCGCTGACGCACCGTACAAACCAGCAGGAAAAACCGGAACCGCGCAGGCGTTTTATGACGGTCCGATTCAAAGCAAACGAAATGCGCAAACGTACAACTTAACGCTTGTTGGCTACGCTCCGTATAACGATCCGGAAGTTTCGTTTTCCGTCGTTGTTCCTTGGGCGTATCAACACGAACCGCATTATCCAATCAACAATAAAATCGGAAGAAAAATTTTAGATGCGTACTTTGAATTGAAAAAAGAACGTCTTCAAGAAGTGCAGCTAAACAAGCAAAATGAAACATCATCTGCTTCCCAGCAACCTAATCAATAGTTATGACAAGAAGGCACTTTTGGAAAGGTGCCTTCTTTTGCTTTACAAAAGCTTAACATTTTTTTAAAACCTTATTAAAAGTTCAATAGTATTCTTAATATGCGATGATGGAATTTTTGTTGTTACACGTTTCGCTGTAGTTCATAAAAAAGAGTACAATGAATGAGTTTGACAGATAATAATGATACATTCGTTGCTCATGGCTCATTTGATTCATATGGATGGAGGGAAGATGATTCAATGGAATTAACAATTGTAAAGGAGCAAAATACAACTACTCCGAAAGTGCAAGAGAAAAAAGACGTCGTCTATCGGACGAACGAGTTAAATTTATGGTACGGAGAACATCATGCGTTAAAAAATATCAACCTAGACATTTACGAGAATGAAGTGACAGCAATTATCGGTCCGTCTGGTTGCGGCAAATCGACGTATATTAAGACGTTGAACCGAATGATTGAATTAGTGCCAAACGTTCGCACATCGGGAGAAATTACGTATCGCGGCCGTAACATTTTTGATAAGTCGTATCGCGTCGAAGAATTGCGCACACAAGTTGGAATGGTGTTTCAAAAGCCGAACCCATTCCCAAAATCGATTTACGATAACGTTGCTTACGGTCCGCGCATTCATGGCATTCGTGACAAGAAAATTTTAGATGAAATTGTAGAGAAAAGTTTGTGTGGCGCTGCGCTTTGGGATGAAGTGAAAGACCGTCTTCACGAAAATGCGTACGGTCTATCAGGAGGACAGCAACAACGTTTATGCATTGCCCGCTGCTTGGCGATTGAACCAGATGTGATTTTAATGGATGAACCGACTTCGGCATTGGACCCGATTTCGACATTGAAAGTAGAGGAACTCATTCAAGAGCTAAAAGAAAACTATAGCATTATTATCGTGACACATAACATGCAACAGGCGGCGCGCATTTCGGATAAAACGGCGTTCTTCCTAAACGGTGAAGTTATTGAATATGCAGAAACGGATCGATTGTTCTCTACTCCATCAGACAAACGTACGGAAGATTATATTACAGGCCGATTCGGATAAAGAAAGGGGGGGACGATATGACGGTGAGAGGGAAATTTGATTACGATTTAAAAACGTTACGCCAAAAATTGCTGGAAATCGGGGGATTGGCAGAAATCGCCTTAAGTCAGTCAATCGAGGCATTCCAGACGAAAAATATCGATCAAGCGTTGGACGTGATCGAACGCGACAGTCAAATTGACATGCTGGAAGAAGAAATTAACGATTTTGCGATTTTGCTTATCGCGAAACAGCAGCCGGTGGCGATCGATTTGCGGAGAATTATTGTCGCTATTAAAATCGCAACCGATATTGAACGAATTGCCGATTTTGCGGTTAATATCGCCAAAGCAACGATTCGAATCGGTGAGCAACCGTTTGTGATGGAGATCGAAAAAATCGTTCGTATGCATAACATCGCCCTTGAAATGGTTTCGTTAGGATTAAAAGCATATTATGAAGAAGATGTGGCTTTAGCGCGAAAAATTTCAGATATGGATGATGAAGTGGATGAGTTATACGGGCAAATTATGCGAGATTTGATGCAGTTAACAAAAATGAATCAAGAAAACTTCTCACAAATGAACTTGCTTTCTTTAATTGCCCGTTATATCGAACGCACAGCTGACCATGCAACGAATTTAGCGGAACATGTTGTTTATCTTGTCAAGGGCAGACATTATGATTTAAATAGCTAAAAAACGGTGGGCTCCCTAGGTGGAGCTCACCGTTTTTTCGTGAGAATCGCCGCGATTTCTTCATATTTCATATCGCTGCGTATTTCGTACGTGCCGGGACGAATGGCACGAGTAAGGTTGTGCGTTTCTAAGTAT
>NZ_JAPSMC010000076.1 GCF_026847645.1 Anoxybacillus sp. J5B_2022 | reverse complement strand
TTGGTGATGAACCCAAAATAATCTATATCAACAACTACAGCCAGTGCATCTTTCTTTTTTGCATTTTGAATCACAAATACTTCATCTGAGACTCCATTTGAAAAACGATCAAGTATCTCTGATAATTTTTTTGTTCTAGAAAGATCCGTAACACTTAAAACATTCGTTTTCAAAAAATTCAATGTGTTTGTATTGGCAATAGGATATTGTTCTTTTGGCAATGTATGAACACCCACTTTCCATCCTCCTTTCTTTAGTATATGCATTATTATCTATATTATACACATAATTTTACACAAAAAACAACACATTTATTACCTATATTCCATTTGTTCATACATTCATTCTTTACATTCCTAACATATTTTAGGGCGTGACTGTCCACCTATTCAATGGATAATTGTACGCCACTAACACCGACGCCACATTTGCCAAAATTGCCGACTTGAACCCCTCCCAAACGAGCTTCAATCTCACGATGTTCACGCACTTTACCAATGGCAAAAACAAAAATCGCCCCTGTTCCAAACAGAACAGAGGCGTTCAAAAGTATAATATATATTCCAAACCTCGTTTAATACGAAAAAAAGAAACAGAGAGCCACTCAACGACTCTCTGTCTCTATAAAACTTCGACAAACTTCGGGGCGTGACAGGCACGCATCCCAATCACTCTGATTCCTTCACGTGAACGGAATGTATACTGTCTATTTTTTCTATCGCAGTGCAGCTCGCATCCCAGCCTAATATGCATTCT
The DNA here is from genome assembly GCF_026847645.1 of Anoxybacillus sp. J5B_2022. Lineage (GTDB taxonomy): Bacteria > Bacillota > Bacilli > Bacillales > Anoxybacillaceae > Anoxybacteroides. Next base: position 10,968 of record NZ_JAPSMC010000076.1, on the reverse strand, counting down.
TATTCACTAATCCATTCGAAATCGTTTTAAAAATAATTTTAATATCAAACAACAGGCTCCAGTTTTCGATGTAGAAGATGTCATGCTCGATGCGAGCCTTAATGGACGTATCTCCGCGCAGTCCGCACACTTGCGCCCATCCGGTGATGCCAGGACGAACATGGTGCTTGATCATATATTTAGGAATTTCCTCTTTAAACTTTTCGACAAAATAAGGACGTTCAGGTCTTGGACCAACGACGCTCATATCGCCTTTTAATACATTAAAGAATTGCGGCAGTTCATCCAAACTTGTTTTCCGCAAAAATGCCCCAAACTTTGTCCTCCGCGGATCATTTTCCACTGTCCACTGCGTATCAGAAACCGACTGAGGCAAGTGTTTCATCGAGCGGAATTTGTACATATAAAACGTTCTTCGGTTCAGCCCGACCCGTTCTTGTTTAAAGATAATCGGTCCTGGAGAAGTCAGTTTGATTCCAATCGCAATCAATAACATAATCGGTGATGTGACAATAACCGCTATTAGAGCGAATATAATATCAAATGAACGCTTCAATATGCGATTCCTTAATTCATCCAACGGTACGTCCCTTACATTAATGATCGGTAAATCCCCGAAAATCTCGAAATGAGGAACAGCTGGAAGCATATCATAAAAATCAGGAATAATCGAAACTCGAACTCCCATTTTTTCACACACTGCAATAATTTCTCGATATTTCGGATATGCTTGCAGAGGAAGTGCAACAATTACTTCGTCAATTAACTGGTGGTCCAATACATGCTCAAGATCAGCAGTTTGTCCAATAATCGGTTTATAATGAGCAAACTCCGGTGCATGCTTCGTTCGAAAGTCATCTAAAAACCCAACGACCTCCAACCCGTATTCCGGATGCATCTGAAGATTTTCAAAATACTTTCTGCCAATCGATCCTGCACCAATAATTAAAACAAACTGTTTGTTATACCCCTTTTTTCTTAACTTGCGGAGACTTTGTTTTACAACGTAACGATAGATCGAAACTAACGTCAAATTCCATGCAAAATATAGCAATAGAAACGACCGCGACACATCAACAGTTTTAAAAGTAAAGAGCACGCTTAATAAAATAAACATGCTCAACGTATGTACTTGCAGTACCTTCGCTAACTCATTAGAAAATTTCTCTTTTCGTTTCGGCGCATACAACTCTACTAAATACCCTATGATAATAGCAATAGCACTATAAACCCAAATCCAAAACCAATAATCTTCCAATGGCAAATGACCGGCAACACCGTCGTGAAATACTTTAAACTTCAGCATCCAAGCTAAGAAAAAAGCGCCTTGCATCATCAAAACATCTGTAAATGCATAGAGCTTGGTTAAAAATCTCTCTCTCCCTCTGATCACCTTAACCACCTATTTTTCGAAAAGTGTTGATTATTGCAGAAAGCATGAACTTGGCTGTTATGCCCATATAAACGAAATAATTCACGATAAATGGATATTTTCTAGCATAATGCTTCTTATGGAATAAAAACATCGCCCGATGAAATTCATAAACAATTTTAAAAGGTTTCTTTTTGCTACTTGCCCCTTTGTAATGGATAATGCTTGTAAACGGGCAATAATAAATCTCCCAACCCGCCTGTTTGATTCGATAGCACCAATCGATATCTTCACCGTACATAAAAAATTCCTCATCTAACAATCCGACTTGCTCAATCACCTCTCTGCGCACCATCATAAATGCCCCTACCAAACAATCAATTGGATGCGGTTCGTTCAAATTCATATAGCCGAGATGATATTGATTAAATCGCCTGCTTCTTGGGAAAAGTCTCGCCAATCCCACTAAGTAGTAAAAAGAAGCCTCCGGAGTTGGAAATCCCCGATGACAAGCCCGGTCTAATTCTCCATTCGGCAAAACAACCTCGCAGCCGCTCGCCCCAACCTTCTTACTTTTATCCATAAATTCTATCATTTTCTCAATGGTATCTTCTTTTACAATTGTATCAGAATTTAACAACAAAATATAGCGTCCTTTCGACAATTTTATTGCTTGGTTATTTGCCTTTGAAAATCCTACATTTTGTTTATTTTCAATCACCACTATATTCGGGAACTTTCCCTTGAGGATACGGACGGAATCATCGGAAGAATGATTATCCACAACAATAATTTCATAACTATATTTTGTTTTAGATTTTAAGATCGATTCAATCGCCTCAACAGTTAGTTTCGGTGTATTGTAATTCACGATAATAATGCTAATATCCATTGTTTCACCCGCTTGTAAAAAATAATCCGGCCTAACTAACCGGATTATAGTAAATAATTGATCTATTGTAAATATATCACTTCAAATCCTAAAATCACTTTTCAAAAATTCTTTCAATGCTTCACGCCAATGTCTTAACATTGGAAACCCATTCACCTTCATCGCAAAATTGTCTAACACAGAGTATTTAGGACGTGCTGCCGGTCTAGGAAATTGTTCCGTCGTGATTGGATTTACTTTCACATGAATATTACTTTCTTCAAAAATAGCTTTGGCAAACTCGTACCAAGAACATGACCCACTATTTGTCGCATGATAAATTCCAAACTTCTCAGTTTGGACTAATTCAATAATAAAGCGAGCTAAGTCAACCGTATATGTAGGAGAGCCAATTTGGTCATTGACAACGCCGATTTCTTCTTTTTCTTTTGCTAACCGAAGCATCGTTTTGACAAAATTTTGCCCAAACTCTCCATATACCCATGCCGTTCTCACAATAAAATATCGCGAACATAATGATTTTGTCAGTTCTTCACCAGCATACTTTGATTTTCCGTATACCCCTAGTGGATTCGTTCGATCATATTCTCGATAAGGGGTCATCGAAGTCCCATCAAAGACGTAATCTGTGCTAATATAACATATTTTCGCCCCAACTTTTTCCGCTGCTATCGCCAAATTTCTTTGCCCAAACGCATTCACTAAATAAGCTGTTTCTTCCTCGATTTCCGCTTGATCGACTTTTGTATAAGCAGCAGCGTTTATAAGGATATCAGGCTTAATCTTTGTAATCGTTTCGTTTACTATGCTGTCATTCGTAATATCTAAGTCACTTTTTGTAAACGAATAGAGCTCAACGTTCGTTTGCTGCAATTGTCCTACAAGCTCTTGACCTAACTGCCCGTTTGCCCCCGTAACAACAATTTTCATGATGATCTCCCTAATTTCTGTCCATATTGTCTTTTATAATATTCTTTGTATTCACCTGATAAAATGTTTTCCCACCAAGAACGATTTTCTAAATACCAATTAATCGTTTGCTTTAGCCCTTCTTCAAACGTATATTTCGGCTGCCATCCTAATTCTTCACGGATTTTCGTCGCATCAATGGCATAACGCCGATCGTGACCAAGGCGATCCTCAACAAACGTAATGAGCGATTCCGGTTTATTTAAGTACCGCAAAATGGCTTTTACTACTTCGATATTCGTTCGCTCGTTATTGCCGCCAACATTGTATACTTCGCCGTTCTTCCCATGGTGCAACACTAAATCAATCGCAGAACAATGATCTTCCACATGAAGCCAATCACGAACATTCAAACCATCACCATAAACAGGGAGCGGTTGATTGTTTAAGGCATTAATAATCATCAACGGAATTAATTTTTCTGGAAAATGATAAGGACCGTAGTTATTTGAACATCTTGTAATATTCACTGGCAATCCGTATGTCTCATGATACGCCCGCACTAACAAATCTGCACCAGCTTTGCTTGCACTGTATGGACTGTTTGGAGCTAACGGTGTTGTTTCTGTAAAATATCCTGTTTCTCCTAATGTTCCATATACTTCATCAGTGGAAATCTGTATATATTTTTTCACACCATACTTTTTCGCTGCATCCAGCAACACTTGTGTACCTTGAACATTTGTCTTTATAAATATTCCTGGATCAGCAATACTACGGTCTACATGCGACTCAGCCGCAAAATTCACAACTGCATCGACACCTTCAGCAAACAGCGACTCAACTAACTCTCTGTTAGTAATATCACCTTTTACGAATCGATAGTTTGGCTCATTTTCAACTTCTTTCACATTCTCTAGATTCCCGGCATATGTAAGCGCATCTAAATTAATAATTTGATAGTTTGGGTATTTTTTTACCATGTAATTCACAAAATTACTGCCAATAAAACCTGCTCCACCTGTAATCAATACTTTCATCTGCATTTCCTTCCCCTAATAAGTGAAATTATTTTCTGCTTCTGCCAACCTAGGATGCTTACTATCTTTTTCAGACAGAATAGGAGAGTGAGTTGGCCAATCAATATTTAAATCTGGATCGTTCCAGCAAATTCCCCGATCATGTTCCGGTGAATAATAATTGTCTACCTTATATAACACTTCTGTATTCGGCACAATCGTACAAAATCCATGCGCAAATCCCTTTGGAACTAACAATTGTCGCTTATTCCATTCGCTTAAAATAAATCCTTGCCACTCGCCATAGGTTGGGGACCCTTTACGAATATCAACAATCACATCATAAATGGCTCCTCGAATCACCCGAACTAACTTCGTTTGAGCAAAGGGCTCAAGTTGATAATGAAGACCTCTTAACGTTCCAGATTCCACAGATAAAGATTGATTATCTTGAACAAATTGATAATCTAGTCCTAGTTCTTTAAAAACTTTCTCATTATAACTCTCCATGAAAAATCCACGATGGTCACCAAAAACTTTTGGCTCTATAAGAAAGACATTGTTAAACTTCGTTTCAATAATTTTCAACTAATTCACCTTCTTTACTAACCCGATTGGCAATATCGAGCAAATATTGCCCATAACTATTTTTCTTCAAAGGCTCGGCTAATTTTAGGAGTTGTTCTTTAGAAATGTAACCTTTACGATACGCAATCTCTTCAAGACACGCCACCTTTAAACTTTGCCTTTTCTCAATTGTTTCAATAAAAAGCGAAGCCTCGAGTAACGATTCGTGTGTTCCCGTATCCAGCCAAGCAAAACCACGCCCAAGCAATTCAACATGAAGCTCTCCGAGTTCTAAATACGCCCTATTTACATCCGTAATTTCAAGTTCCCCACGAGCAGAAGGCTTAAGCGACTTAGCAATGTCAATGACACGATTATCATAGAAATATAAACCCGTCACCGCATAGGTAGACTTAGGCTTTTCCGGTTTCTCTTCAATAGAAATAACTTTACCATTCTTGTCGAATTCGACTACACCAAAACGTTCAGGATCTTTTACATTGTAACCAAATATGGTGGCTCCACTTTTTCTGGATGCCGCTCGCTCCAACATCGCCGTAAATCCATGACCGTAAAAAATATTATCTCCAAGAATCAGGGCCACATGATCATTCCCAATAAACTCTTCCCCAATAATAAACGCTTGTGCCAATCCATCAGGCGATGGTTGAACAGCATAAGATAAAGATATTCCCAAGTCACTACCATCGCCAAGAAGTTGCTCAAAACGCGGCGTATCCTCTGGAGTGGAGATGATAAGAATATCTCGGATGCCCGCTAGCATTAAAACTGATAATGGATAATAGATCATTGGTTTATCGTATATTGGTAATAGCTGCTTAGATATTACCTTTGTCAAAGGGTATAGGCGTGTGCCGCTACCGCCTGATAAAATAATTCCTTTCATCATAACTCACACCTTTTAAGTCATAAAGTAGAGTCTCATATTTTATTAATTAATTCTACTGCTTACAAATAAATGATATATGAAATCCCATCGTTAATTATGTAATTTTAACCAATTTCGTATATACAAAAAGATACCGTTTTTGTATAATGAAAGTGACTATTCATATAAATACATAAAATAAAAAGGTATTTTCTGCTTCTAAACATACCACGTTTCCGAATTTTGTTCAATTTACTCATTGATATAGAAAACAGGTGGAATACATATGCCAACGATTACAGTACAAATTGTTACGTATAATAGTGAAAAATACATTAACGATTGTCTAGAGTCTGTTCGTGCACAGTCTTATCCCATCACAAACATTATAGTTATCGATAATGCTTCAGATGATTCTACCGTAGAAATAGTCGAGAAACATGATGATATATTGTTAGTAAAAAATCAAAATAATAATGGCTTTGCTGGTGGGCATAATCAAGCTTTACAATTATCATCTTCTGATTATGTTCTCGTTTTAAACCCTGATGTTTGTTTACATAGCAATTATATCGAAGAAATAATAAAAGTTATGGAAATTAACCCTAGTATCGGGATGGGAACTGGAAAGTTATATAGAGATTATAAAAAACGTTTGCTTGATAGCACAGGTATTATAATAAAGAAAAATCGTCGTGCATTCGATCGAGGAACTGGACAAATAGATAATGGTCAATTCGATAAAGACGTTGAAATATTTGGGGTTTCAGGGGCAGCAGCTTTATATCGGCGTCAAATGATAGAAGATATTTCTATAAACAATCAATTTTTTGATGAATCTTTCTTTGCTTACAAGGAAGATGTAGATGTCAGTTGGCGAGCAAGAATCTTTGGTTGGAACAGTATATTTGTTCCAAATGCGATTGCCGAACACAAAAGAGGCTGGAATGAACAAAAAAAACGATCGGATGTACCAATGAAAATTAGAAAACATTCATATGTCAATAGATACTATTGTATTTTAAAAAATGACCACCTGTTGTACATTTTATTACATTTACCTGCAATTTTAATTTATGAGTTCATTATTCTTTCCTATGCCGTTTTAAAAGAGAGAGAATTGTTAAAAGCATGGACACTTTTTAAAAATGAATATTCCAATATGATTCTTAAAAGAAAAAAAATACAGCGCGCACGAAGAACTTCACTTAAAAATATTTATAAATTTTTTAGAGGGATATGGTAGCCAATAAACAAATAGAATCGAATCTCTTACATAAGAGTAGGCTATTATAAACATTAATTCATACCTTGGAGTTTATCCTAATCTACTTATAAATCCCTCGACATATAAACGTGCATAATCATTGTGGTATGTATAACGTAATCTTGAATATACAGGATGCGACTTTTAATATTATCAAGAAATTTGTCTATATAAGTTGCAATAAAGATTTTCCGATTGTTCGATTCTGTTTTCCTTCATAACAAGTCATTTTGATAGAATGCAGCGGGCGTTCTACTGGATGTAAAACAAAGTTTCAACTTATATATGTTTAATATGTATAAAAAAGCTTATATATCTAACTTCGTGATAATCATACATATTAACACTGAAAGACTTGATTTTTGATTCTTTAATCGCTTGATTAATCGTTTGACATTTTCACAAAACCTATACATCGGTCAGATAGAATCTCCAAGTTAGATTTATACAAAATTATAATTCTTAAATAATTATCGGGGGGGATTTGTAATGGCAATACTTGTAACTGGAGGCGCTGGTTATATCGGTAGTCATACTTGCGTCGAATTATTAAATGCAGGTTATGAAATTGTCGTGATTGATAATTTCTGTAATAGCAAACCCGAATCATTAAAGCGTATAAGCGAAATTACTGGGAAAGAGTTTAAGTTTTATAAAGTCGATTTGCTTAATAGAGATGAGTTAGAAACAGTGTTTTCAGAAAATAAAATTGATGCCGTGATTCATTTTGCTGGTCTTAAGGCAGTCGGTGAATCGGTAGAAGTTCCTCTTCGCTATTACCACAACAATATTACTGGTACACTTATACTGTGCAATGTTATGCAAAAGTATGATGTGAAGAAAATGGTTTTTAGTTCTTCGGCTACGGTATACGGTATGCCAGAACGCGTGCCAATTTCAGAAGATTTCCCACTTCATCCGACCAATCCTTATGGTCGAACAAAATTTATGATTGAAGAAATTTTACGAGACCTATACGTCTCCGACAAGAAATGGGGGATTGCTCTTTTACGCTACTTCAACCCGATTGGTGCCCATCCAAGCGGTCGTATTGGTGAAGACCCAAATGGCATTCCGAACAATCTAATGCCTTATATTACCCAAGTGGCCATTGGAAAGTTGAAGGAATTACGAGTGTTTGGAAACGACTATCCTACCGTAGATGGAACAGGTGTCCGCGATTATATTCATGTCGTTGACCTTGCACTAGGGCATCTTAAGGCACTTGAAAAGGTAATGACAACACCGGGTGTCGATGCTTATAACCTTGGTACAGGAAAAGGATATAGCGTTCTTGAGATTGTTTCAGCCTTTGAAAAAGCATCAGGTGTTAAGATTCCTTATAAAATTGTCGGACGTCGACCTGGCGATGTCGCGATCTGCTACGCCGATCCAACGAAGGCAAAAGAAGAACTAGGCTGGGTAGCTGAAAGAGGAATCGAAGAGATGTGCGCGGATTCATGGCGTTGGCAATCTAATAACCCAAACGGTTATATTTCAGAGTATTACCTCGTCACTTGATATGTAGTCCTCAGCGTACAGGATATTTACCAAAAAGCCAATTAAAATAAGGGTCAACCTAATGAGATAAATCTATCTTATTTCAACAGTTTGAATCCAAATGGTTCAGCAAGTCCCCCCCGAGTTCGACACTGACTAGGCAAACAAATCGTTCACCAGCCCTTGTGGGGCAAGGGCTGGTGAACGATTGGGCATACTTCACGCGTGTATCTAGGAGTTAGGCTGAATGTCTAGGATTCTTGGAGGAGGCTCCACCCCTACAGCCGCAAAGATTTGACGCTGTTTGGCCGTAAGCTCCGTGCACTGATACAAATCTCCATATTTCGAAGAAAAATGACCTAAAGTCAGTCGTTGCAGTTCGTCTCGCACCTTTCGCCACGATTCCCCCGTACGAATTTCCACGATTCGAACCAAAAGGAGAGCCAGCCAGCTGAGCAGCACATGCGCACGAATGCGGTCTTCCAAGCGATGATACATCGGCCGCAATTCGAGGGTGGATTTGAGCGTCCGAAAGGCATCTTCGACATCGACCAGTTGTTTATATCCAAGCGCCACTTCTTCGGCTGACAATGTATCGTCAGACGTTCGGATGAGATATTTCCCATCATATTTCTCCGCATCGCGAATTGCCTGTTTATCGATGCGAAGCGTTCCATCTTTTAATTGACGCAAATATTTTCCATAAGAAGGGTGAGCACGTAAACGACATGTCGCCTTATGATGGGCTTCATTCGGCAGCTGCCGGAGCCCCTCTAATTCCTCCTGCAGCGCCTCCAACAGCTTCTTTCGCTCTTGCCGTTGACGCTCGGCTTCTTTCGGATTGTACACCAACACATAGCGCTGGCGCGCCTCTCCATCTCCAACGATGATCTCTTTGACATGTAAGTTTTCCCGAACTTGGTGATACCGGCCCCGGCGGCTCATTGCTTCTTCCGTGGCGGCCTTTCCGAATCGCATTTTTTCGCCGGCGATGTAATGTCCGCCCGCCTGTTGTAAGGTTCGCAAGTTTTCCTCGGAAGAAAACCCCCGATCCATCACACTGACAACACGTCCCAGTTTCCAACCGATCAAGTCTTTTTTTACCTGCCCGATCACCGTCATATCCATGGTATTTCCCGGCCATACCCAAGCGCGAATCGGGATGCCTTCGCGGGTGACGGCAAGCCCAATGACCACTTGCAAGAGATCGGGACGCTTATCTTTCGAAAAGCCCTGTTTTCGGAAGGTCTCATCTTCCGGTGCTTCGGACGGATCCACTTCAAAATAGGAAGAGGTGGTATCAAAGTAAATCAAATCCACTTCCAAGTTCAATAGATCTGCGACGGAATAGAACACTTGACGTTCCAGTTCCGATTGCACCGCAAGCAATTCATCCATCGCCCGATACAGTTGGTGGCTCGCCACTTCTGGAAGATCCGGAATATAGACTTCATCTTGAACCCAGTCCTCCATCGCTAATTTGCTGGAAGGATGAAGCGCCCGATTCGCTGCCATCGCGAAAATCAACCGTTCTAAGGGGATTGGGTGATGACGGGAAGCAAATAGCTTCTCGAGAATCTTATCGAATCCCAATTGATCCCAAAGTTGATGCAACAACCAGACGCCGCCAAGGCGTTTGCAGGATTGGAATAAAAAATCAGACGCTTCTCCAATTGCTTCCCGTGTTTCCCATGCTTGCTTGGGAGAAAGGAATCGCGAGATGCTTTTGGCCAGACGTTCCAGAACGGCACGGTCGACTTCGTCTTCCCGTCCGAAAGAATAGATCACCTTAGCTTTTGCATATTTGGCTTTCGGATCCCATTCGTTATGAGCAAGCTGGAGATAAGCCGTTGTGGTGCCATTTTTGTTTTTCCGTGTTACTCGTCGAATATACATGCCTATATTTTATTTATATTAAAAGTATAAATTTACAAAACGTGTGCCTATGAAATTTAACGTTTTTTTCTAGGGGAGTGATTTTCAAATCCTTGATAGAACAGGGATTTCCAAATTTTGTTTGCCTAAAATGGGCTTAAAACTGTCGAACTCGGGTACCCGAGAGAAGTCCAATCTTGGGCGAATGAGTTGGATGTCCTCCTCACCTTTATGGACTATCCAATCCAATCAGCATTCGAAGTGTAATTTACACGACTAATGCCATTGAACGAACGATAACGATCAAGGAGATTCGGAAACGTCTAAAGCCGATGAACAGTTTAAGTAGCTTAGAAGCCGCTGAAAAAGTCGTATATTTGACCATCAAAGATTTTAATGAAAAATGGGCAGAAAGTTACGAGGATTTGCCGAAGCTCATGAAGCCCTTCAACGAATGTTTGAAGAGTGTTATCATTAACTAAATACTGTAAATGAACAAACCAAGGGCTTCTCCCTTTCCGCACAGGAGACTGAATATTGAGTCTCCTGTACGGAGGAAACCGGTACCCTATCAATTCCAAATCCATTTCAGAGATACCCTATCTATATATGCTCATTGAAAAGTTAACCTTCGTATAAGTGGTGCCCACTCCGGTTATACTGCTCCTAAGGAAAAGA
>NZ_JAPSMC010000075.1 GCF_026847645.1 Anoxybacillus sp. J5B_2022 | reverse complement strand
GAAATGAACTTATTATGAGGAACATTTGATTTTGAAGATAAATTACAAATTATAAGGCTAAACCATTCACAACAGAAACAAGCATTTCTCGAAAAAAGAGGAATGCTTTTTGTTTTGAAATAAAAAAATTATTTAAAACAATAAAAATTTATTGTAAAACGATAAATGATACATTAAAATGAAATAGAAATTATGGAAGTGAGGTGCTTGTGGTGAAACGAGAAACGCTTTTTTTGAAAATCGCCATTTTTATCATTGGAACTCCTATTGTTGCGTTATGTGTATTTGTATTGCCTAAGTTTCCTAACTTTTATGCCGAGTGGTTGCCAGAATTAGCGTATTTGCGCTATCCGATCACGATCTTTTTTTATGTTACCGCGATTCCGTTTTTCTTTGCGTTGTATCAAGCGTTCAACATTTTAACTTATATTGACAAAAACGAAGCGTTTTCCGATTTATCAGTAAAAGCGTTAAAGTATATAAAAAATTGTGCAACTGCCATTAGTTTGTTGTATATCGCAGGTATGCCGTTTTTTTATCTCACTGCTGATTTAGATGACGCCCCAGGGATAATCATCATCGGATTGATGGTTGTTTTTGGAGCGATGGTCGTTGCAGTGTTTGCCGCAGTACTGCAAAAGCTTTTACAAAAGGCAATCGAGATCAAATCGGAAAATGACTTAACCGTTTGAGGTGAATCACATGGCGATTATTGTGAATCTAGATGTCATGTTGGCGAAAAGGAAAATGAGCGTGACCGAGCTGTCAGAAAAAGTAGGAATAACGATGGCGAATTTATCGATTTTAAAAAACGGCAAAGCAAAAGCGATTCGGTTGTCGACGTTAGATGCCATTTGTAAAGCATTAGAATGCCAACCCGGAGATATTTTAGAATATCGAAGCGATGACGAAACGTAATGGGAGGCAAAAGCGATGAGAGCGTTCATTCAACTCGTTCATTTTGGTTGGGAACAAGCGTTATCTTGCTTGTTTCCCGTTGTCATTTTTGCCTCGTTAGCCGTGACAAAAATGGTGCCGCTTCCTTTCTTGCCGCGGTATGATTGGCTGCTCATTATTTGTCTTTTGATGCAATGGTGGATGGTGCGTATGGGGTTAGAAACACGAGATGAACTAAAGGTGATTACCATGTTTCACCTCATTGGGCTTGCGCTTGAATTGTTTAAAGTGCACATGGGGTCTTGGGCTTACCCAGAAGAAGGGTATTCTAAAATTTTCGGCGTGCCTTTATATAGCGGCTTTATGTATGCAAGTGTCGCCAGCTATCTTTGCCAAGCGTGGCGGCGGTTAAAGGTGGAACTCGTGAAATGGCCGCCATTTTCAGTCGTTGTTCCACTGGCTGCGGCGATTTATTTAAATTTTTTTACCCACCATTATTGGTTCGACGTCCGTTGGTGGTTAATCGGACTTGTTATGCTCGTCTTTTGGTCGTCATCAGTCATATACGAGGTGAATGGAACGCGTTACCGCATGCCGCTTGTGCTTTCATTTCTTCTTATTGGGTTTTTTATTTGGATCGCAGAAAATATCGCCACGTTCTTTGGCGCTTGGCAATATCCGAACCAAGCCAAGGCTTGGAGTATCGTTCACTTAGGAAAAGTAAGTTCATGGTTTTTATTAGTCATTGTAAGCTTTCTTATCGTCGCGACGTTAAAGCAGATGAAAGGGAATGCTACATCCCACAAAGTGCAAAGCATTACAGTGAACCCTCTACCAAAAACAGAATAACCGAGAATGCATAGTCTCGTTTGTTTTAAGGCAAACTTTGAATAAAACAAATGAGGTGAGCCAATGACGGCGATTTTAAGCATGATGGAACCAGTGATGACGTTTCTTCTATCGATGGTATTTTTGCAGGAACGCATGTCCTTCATCCAAATGATTGGCGGACTGATTGTTTTGAGCGGCGCTATGCTCGTTGCCATGGGAAAGGAACAAAATGACAAGAAAAAGGAAAAAGCGACCTCCATCAGCGCATGATGGAGGTCTTTTTGGCAAAATGGCAGGAATATCGCTCACTATTATCTAATTCCAATAATATGTCTGCACGGTAGCGAGGAGGTGGTGTTGTGAATCAAAAGTTAAGTCCTCAGTCGGTGGCGCTAGTGACAGGTGCATCGAGCGGATTTGGGCTGCTAGTAAGCGTAGCGCTTGCTCGGGGAGGTTATCGAGTAGTCGCTTCGATGCGGAACATGGAAAACAAAGAAACTCTCGAAACAGCGGCACGCGAAGCAGGCGTTTGGGGGCAGATCGAAGTGGTACCTCTCGATGTCACTAATTTCGCCGCGGCGGAATCGGTCGTGCACGATGTAATAAACCACTATGGACAAATCGATGTATTAGTCAACAATGCAGGCTTTGCCGTTGGTGGCTTTGTAGAAGAACTCTCTCTAGAGGAGTGGGAGCGGCAATTTGCGACGAACTTTTTTGGGTTAGTTGCGGTCACCAAAGCGGTGTTGCCAGTGATGCGAAAGCAGCGCAGCGGCAAAATCATCAACATTAGCAGCATTAGCGGTAGGATTGGTTTTCCGTCGATGGGACCGTACGTTGCCTCCAAGTTTGCCGTCGAAGGATTTAGCGAATCGCTCCGTTTAGAGATGTTGCCGTATGGGGTGTATGTCGTCTTAATCGAGCCAGGTTCGTACAAAACGAACATTTGGTCCAAAGGACTTCAAGGGGTGTCCATTCGTTCGAATTCGCCATATGCAAAAGAGATGAAAACCATTTTACAGTACGTGAATCGAGTAGCCAAAACGGCGCCGCCTCCTGACGAAGTCATTGAACAAATTGTAAAAGTCGCCCAATCCCCGACTCCTAGTTTGCGCTACCCCGTAGGCAGAGGAGTCAAACTGATGCTAAGGCTGAAAAACTGGCTGCCATGGAAGCGATGGGAACGGATTGTCATGAAACAGTTTCATAAATAACAATAAGCGCCGCCTTTATATGAAGGGGCGCCCGTTGTTTTCGGCAACGCTTGTTGGAGCAATTGTAAAGCATACATCCTATTCGATTAAAGAAAAGGGGGAAGCAAAGTGGGATGGCTCGTCATTGTACTGATTGCATACGCACCGATTCTATAAAAAATTCATCAACGATTAGATGAACTAGAAAGAGAAATAAAACGTTTAAAGGGAGAAAACGGCCCTTTCTAAACAATATTCTGTTTCTAGTTTTTATATTTTAGAAGGGAATCGGAATTTAACCGCGAATTCATGTAAAGAAGGAGAGGCAGAGGGAATGATTATCGAGATGGAAAATGTTTCTTTTATTAGAGAAGACCGCGTCATTTTAGACCGTATTCATTGGAAAGTACAAGAAAACGAGCAATGGGTCATTCTCGGGTTAAATGGCTCGGGGAAAACGTCGCTACTTAATATCGTATTAGGCTATGAGTACCCATCAAAAGGAGAAGTTTCGGTATTAGGGTACCGATTTGGAAAAACGAATTTGCCAGAGCTTCGCAAACATATTGGGTTTGTAAGCAGTGCGTTTGAACGCTTTCAACATACATTAGAATCCGAAACGGTGGAAGAGGTGATTGTTAGCGGAAAGTTTGCTTCGATTGGGCTGTATGAGCCTGTCACAGACGAAGACTTCCAACAAGCCGAACAATGGATGAATTCGTTTCGAATCGGTCACTTAAAAGGAAAAATGTACCGGACATTATCGCAAGGAGAAAAAAGAAAAGTGTTGATTGCTCGAGCACTAATGGCAAAGCCAAAGCTACTCATATTGGATGAACCGACCGTAGGATTAGATATGTTAACACGAGAAGAACTATTAGCACTAATTAAAGACGTTATTGCGAAAAAAGTATGCCACGTGCTATATGTCACGCATTACATTGAAGAAATCATCGAAGAAATGACCCATGTTTTATTATTAAAAGATGGAAAAATCGTAGCGGCCGGACAAAAAGAAAAAATACTCACCGACAATTATTTATCAGAAACATTTCAAATAGGTCTGCATGTCCGTTGGGAACATAACCGGCCGTGGGTATCGATAAAAAACAGCCCTACACTTCAGCGGCTAGGAAAATAAAAGAGGACGACGGGCGTAAAACGAATGGAAAAAGGAGGGAAATTTCACTTCAATGACCGTAAATAAGTCAATAAATATGATAGAAAAATTGCAAGAGCGATTGAATCACCGGTTTACGGCTTTGGAAGAAGACATCCTTCATCTTATAAGAGAAGAACTGTTGTCGTTAGAAATTACGCCCGAACCTTTTCGTACGGTAAGGCACGTTTGGGACGATATAGAGCTGTATTCTTTCGATGAAAAATTTGCGATCAAGCATTGCCATGGGATTTTCCGTATCCTCATTGCCATTATTGTCATGAATATATGTATGATGAGATGTATTTTTAATTCGCTGTTCATCTTTCTAGGAGGATTTTGCGCAAATGAACAATATAAAAACTTACTTTCTTCTATTTTTGACAACGACGATTTGGGGAGGGGCGTTTGTTGCAGGAAAAATTGCGACGGTAAGCTTACATCCGATTTCGGTGGCGTTTTTTCGTTTTTTTGGCGCAAGCCTTATTCTTTTTCCGCTATGGCGATGGAAAGAGCGGCATGCCCCGGTTCCAACGAAAAAAGATTGGGGGCTGCTTGCGTTACTCGGTTTAACGGGGGTATTTTTGTACAACGTTTGCTTTTTCATCGCGACCAAATATGCCCCAATCGTCAAAAGTTCGTTAGTGATTGCGGTCAATGCCCCGTTAATTACGCTATTTGCGGCGCTATTTTTAAAAGAAAAAATCACTGCGAAAAACATCGTTGGTTTAGTGATGGCGTTGTTTGGTGCGGTATATATTATTACGAACGGGCATCCGTCAATTTTGCTGGAGCTTGGCGTTGCGCCGATTGATCTTGTTTTAGTTGGCGCCTGCCTCAGCTGGAGTATTTATTCGGTCGTTGGGAAAGTCGTGATGAAAAAATATAGCCCGCTCGCGGCGACAACTTATGCAACAGGCTTCGGCACGGTTTTTTTGGCGCCTTTCGCTCTGTATTACACGACATTCGCTTCCGTCAAAGCGAGCGGCTGGGAAGTATGGATGAGCATTTTGTATGTTGCTGTTATTGTTTCGGTTATTAGTTTCGTATGGTGGTATAACGGCATTCAAAAAGTCGGTGCGTCCACGTCTTCTATTTTTATTAATGTAATGCCTATCTCGGCTGCGGTGATGGGAACAATTTTTTTCAACGAGCAATTGACACATGTTCATATCGTCGGTGCGTTATTCGTCTTCGGCGGGATTTTGTTTAACATGTATAACAAACAACAGAAAAAAGAAGCACCGTCTAGAGAAAACATTACGGCATGAATTACTCAGTTTCTCTTGCGCACTAACGGATTGGATAAAAAAAGCTGTTGGACATATTCCAACGGCCTTTTTTCGTTCAGCTACTCCTTTCCGAGGGAAAGTTGCCACGATACACCATATCGGTCTTCCACCCATGCAAATTTTTTGCTAAATGGATAGGTGTCTAGCGGCATGAGCACTTTTCCGGATTGGGATAGCTGCTCAAAAGCGTGTTGAATTTCTTCTTCCGTATCACACGTGACAAAAAGCGACATCGCAGGCGTAAAATCATGATGTTCGACGCTATTATCAATCGCCATCAACCGTTGCCCTTTTAATAGAAACGTCGCATGAAGCACCATGCCGTTTTCTTGATGCACCATCTGTTCGATTTCCGCCGGAGAAAAAACGGACGTATAAAACCGAATCGCTTCTTCCGCCTGTCCAGAAAACATGAAGCATGTCACAATTTTTTGATCCATGCGTAACCAATCATCTCCTTTATAATCGTAGAGCAAACAAAAACGAATGTATGTTCTCACATCTAATTATCTTGAATCTTCAATCCGTTGTCAATGATTACATTTTTTTACTCTCTTGACTATGTACTATAGTCCAAGGTTTATACTTAATTTGGAGGTGATTAGGTGTATCGGATTAGTGAACTAGCAAAATTATGCAAAGTGAACAAAGAAACCATTCGCTATTATGAAAAGCGACAGCTACTCCCACTACCTACGCGAACAGAAGCGGGGTATCGTTTATATTCAGATGCAGATGCAAAGCGCGTCCAATTCATTAAACGTCTGCAACAACTCGGATTTTCGTTAACGGAAATTCATCAGCTACTTGGCATTGTCGATCAAGATAAGGAACGATGCGCGCATATGTATGAGTTTGTATCGAGAAAAGTGGGAGAGTTGCAAAGACAAATCGAAGACTTACAGCGAGTCGTACATGTGCTACAAGACTTGCAAAAACGTTGTCCGGATGAAAAAGCATTATACGAGTGCCCGATGATTGAATCATTAATTTAGGAGGATCCGTATGAGAACATATAAAGTTCGCGTGGAAGGAATGACGTGTACAAGTTGCGAAACGCACGTTGCTATGGCTCTCAAGCAAATCGGTGCGAAACCCATTGATGTTAGTTTTCGCCGTGGAGAAGTGGTGTTTGAACTCCCTTATGCCAACGTTGAAACGGCAAAACAAGCGATAACGGCAGCTGGTTATCAGCCAACAGAAGCGATGGAAATCGAAGCGACAGAAGAAACATATGACTACATCATCATCGGCTCTGGTGCAGCTGCTTTTGCTTCGGCGATTGAGGCGAGAAAATATGGCGCAAAAGTAGCCATGATTGAACGAGGAACGGTAGGAGGAACATGCGTCAATATCGGCTGTGTACCTTCGAAAATGATGCTGCGGGCAGGGGAAGTGAACTCCCTTGCAAAAAATCACCCGTTCGCTGGGGTGCATACGTCTGCAGGAACAGTAGATTTAGCGGCATTAATCGAGCAAAAAAATAAATTAGTCGAAAACCTGCGCCAAGCGAAGTACGTAAATCTCATCGACGAATATGGATTTACGCTCATTCAAGGAGAAGCGGCATTTGTTGATGAAACGACGATAGAAGTCAACGGAAGAAAATTATCAGCAAGTCGCTTCCTAATTGCCACAGGTGCTTCGCCAGCGATTCCAAACATTCCAGGACTCGCGGAGGTGGATTACGTCACAAGCACAGCGCTACTCGAACGAAACGAAATACCAAAGCGACTGGCGGTGATCGGTTCTGGTTATATCGGGATGGAATTGGGGCAATTGTTCCACCATCTCGGTTCTGACGTCACGTTAATGCAACGAAGCCCTCGGCTATTAAAAACATACGACCGAGAAATTTCCGAAGCGATGACAAAGGCGCTCACGACTCAAGGTGTCCGCCTTCTCACAGGCGTGTCTTTTGAGCGTGTCGAACAAGATGGAAACGTCAAAAAAATATATATCGAAAGCAATGGGGAAAAGCAGGTGGTCGAAGCGGAGGAGTTGTTAATTGCTACGGGGAGAACACCGAATACAGAAGCGTTGCGTTTAGAAGCGGCTGGAGTGAAAATCGGTTCACGGGGCGAAATTATCGTCAATGACTATTTACAAACGACCAATCCTTCGATTTACGCGGCAGGCGATGTCACACTCGGTCCACAATTTGTCTATGTGGCGGCATACGAAGGGGCGATCGCTGCAGCAAATGCGATTGGCAGCCAAAACAAAAAAGTGCAGCTCGAATCCGTTCCAGCGGTGACTTTTACTTCCCCTGCTATCGCAACGGTTGGGTTGACGGAACAGCAAGCAAAAGAAAACGGATACGAAGTAAAAACGTCTGTTTTGCCGCTCGACGCTGTCCCACGAGCGATTGTCAATTACGAAACGACCGGTGTCTTTAAATTAGTAGCGGATGCAAAAACAGGGAAATTGCTAGGAGCTCACGTTGTCGCAGAACATGCCGGCGAAGTCATTTATGCAGCAACACTCGCCGTCAAATTCGGGTTAACGATAACCGACCTTCGCGAAACACTCGCGCCGTATTTAACGATGGCTGAAGGGCTAAAACTCGCAGCATTAACGTTTGACCAAGACGTCGGAAAGTTATCTTGTTGCGCGGGGTAAAGGCACTGTAAGCAAAAGCTGCAGTGCTTTTTTCATAAACACAAAGAAAAAACAAATACTAACGAAAAAAGGGGGCGTTTGCTTGTTTCGCGATTTAGACTGGATGACTTACTTCATGATGATTCTCGCTAGTTATCGGTTGACGCACTTGATTGTGTTTGACAAAATTACGGAGTTTCTTCGCAAGCCGTTTATGAAAAAAGAAACCGTCACCACGAACGGCCATACAGAGGTGAAAAAAGTACCGACATCGAAATTCGGGTATTTATTAAATTGCTATTGGTGCGCCGGGGTTTGGAGCGCTATTTTTATTGTTCTTGGGTATATGTTTATCCCAACGGTTGCGAAACCGCTCATTTTTATTTTCTCCATTGCTGGCGCGCAAGCCATGCTTGAAACGTTCGTCGGTGTAGGGACAAAACTGATTGATTTTCTTGCGGAAGCGAAAAAGCGGATGGAATAACATGCCGGCGTCACTTTTGACACCGGCATCTCCCTTACTCGCTCTTCTCTAACGCCTGCTTTAATAAATCACCTAAACTTGTTCCAAACGAATCATTCTCGGCACTATATTTTTTCAGTAACGCTCGATCGTTCCGGCTAATAGTCGCCTTCTTTTCTTCTGCTTTTTCAATAACATTGCAAGGGCGGCATTGGAAGTAGATACCTGCTTTTCCTTCATGCATTTCCATCCGTTTTTTGCATTGTGGGCAGCGACGATGCGAAAGCTTTGGATCTTTTCGTTTTCGGAATCGGCAGGCCATATTCGAGCATACAAGCAGACGTCCTTCTTTTGTTGCCCGTTCTTTTAAAAACGACCCGCATTCTGGACACATCGAGCCAGTTAAATTATGGGCGCGATACGTTCGATCGCTCTGTTTAATTTCCGCCACTAACCGCTCCGTTTGCTTGCGGATGTTTTGGAGGAACGTTTTCGGATCACCATTCCCGCGGGCAATTGCTTCTAATTCTTTTTCCCACTTTGCGGTCAACTGTGGCGATTTTAATTCCTCGTTCACGAGTTCAATTAATTGTTTTCCTTTCGGTGTCGGATAAAACCGTCCGTTTTTTCGTTCGACCGTTTCCGTTTCGACGAGGCGTTCAATAATGTCAGCCCGCGTCGCTGGCGTACCGAGTCCGTATTTTTCCATTTGTGACAACAGGTCGGCTTCGGAATAGCGAAGAGGCGGTTCTGTTAGCGCTTCTTTTTTCTCTAGCCTAACAGAAACCGTTTGGCCTTTCGTAAAAATAGGGAAAGTCATTTTCTCTTCTTGCTTTTCTAGAATGCGTCGAAACCCGGCGTTCACTACTCGCGTTTCGCGCGCGACAAACGTTTCGCCGTCGATTTCAAAAACAGCTTGAACGGTTTCATATTCGCACGCTGGATAGAAAAGTGCTAAAAAGCGACGAGCGATTAAGTCATATAGTTTTCGTTCATCGGCAGAAAGCTTGCCGACATCCAGCCGCTCTTCCGTCGGGATAATCGCGTGATGATCGGTTACTTTTTCATTATCAAATACCCGCCGAGCCATCACTTTCCCTTTATGTTTTAAAAGCGAAGCCATTTCGTCTCCGTATCCAGATTTCATCGCCTCTAGCCGCTCAAGCATCGTGTTTTCCATATCGGTCGTTAAGTAGCGCGAGTCGGTGCGCGGATACGTGACGAGTTTATGCTGTTCATAGAGCCGTTGTAGCACGCTTAACGTTTTTTTCGCAGAAAAGCCAAATCGTTTGTTTGCGTCCCGCTGCAGTTCCGTTAAGTCGTAAGGGAGCGGCTGCGGCTCTTTTTTTGTTTTTCGTTCAACAGAAATAACCGTTGCTTGCTTGTTTTTTAGTGTTTCATATAGCTGTTCCGCTAGTTCTTTCGAAAAAATTCGTTTTTCCCCGTTACGCTCCCAAACAGCAGGAACAGACCCGACGTTGGCATGAATCGTCCAATACGGCACCGGTTGAAACGACTGAATTTCTTTTTCCCGCTCGATGATCATCGCAAGCGTCGGCGTTTGGACACGACCTGCGGAAAGCGGTTCATTGTATTTGGTCGTTAACGCTCTCGTCACATTTAACCCAATCAACCAATCCGCTTCTGCCCGGCACACCGCCGATTCATATAACCGATCAAACTGTTTCCCTGGTTTTAAATGTTGAAACCCGTCGCGAATCGCTTGATCGGTTTGGGACGAAATCCAAAGGCGAAGGAGCGGTTTTTTCCAACGAATTTTTTGCAAGATCCACCGTGCGACGAGTTCGCCTTCCCGTCCGGCGTCGGTAGCAATGATGCAGTTTTTAATATCTGAGCGTTTTGCTAATGTTTCGATTGCCCGAAACTGATGGCTCGTTTGCCGAATGACGTTAAGTCCCATTTTTTCTGGGATAATCGGCAAATCTTCTAACCGCCATGTTTTATATGCTGGGTTATAATGCTCTGGCATCTTCAGTTCAATTAAATGTCCAAGCGCCCATGTGACAATATAGTTCGGTCCTTCAAAGTAATGTTTATGTTGTTCCCGACAGCCAAGCACGCGAGCAACTTCCCGTGCCACACTCGGCTTTTCGGCAAGAACAAGTGATTTCATCCGTTTTCCTCCTAACCACAAGACTACTTGTTCAGTATAGCGGAAAGGGGAGAGGTTTGCACCTTTCATATTTCAAGAGAGCAAAGATGTGTGATAAAATGGAAAAAAATACGATGAGGTGGGAATGTATATGGCAACGATTGAAGATTTTTCAAAACTAGAGATTCGTATCGGTACAATTGTGAAAGCAGAACCGTTTCCAGAGGCACGCAAACCGGCAATCAAATTAGAAATTGATTTTGGCGAACTTGGTATGAAACGATCTTCCGCGCAAATTACGCGGCGCTACGAACCAGAGCAATTAATCGGGCGGCAAGTCGTCGCCGTCGTCAATTTTCCGCCGCGGCGCATCGCCGGCTTTTCATCCGAAGTATTAGTTCTCGGCGGCATTCCAGAAGAGGGAGATGTCGTTCTTTTACAACCGGACGCGCCGGTCAAAAACGGAACTCCGGTGGGGTAATGCTATTCAGTAAGGGAGTGATGTAATATGGAGATTTTTATGAATTATCGCTTGAATTGATAAGTTTATTACACAATGGGCAAATTACAAATTGGAGGAGGCTATTAGCGCTTTTACGATCCAAGATGGCTGGTTGTAATATCTACTCTGCAAATACAAAGTATCAACAAGAAGCGATAGGAGCACTAATGGATTGCAGAGCGGTAACTCTTTATGAAAAGAAAGGAGAGCAGATGATTTGTATAGAATATGATGGATTAACGACCCCTGAAAACTTTTCGCTAGATGATCCATCTTCTTATGTTTCCCAAACATATAATGACTCTAATCATGATGAGAAATTATACTACTCATCAGAAAAAAGAACGTGCTATTTCCTGTTTAAAGCAAAGAACTACGTATTTTGTTTTCATCTTCCATTGTTAGGGGAATGGGATCAATATAAACTGCAGACTTACCAAGATCACATATTTAATGCTATACTTGAATCAAAGGGATATTCTTACTGTTACTTCACTAAAATGTTACTGGGAGGTCTTGCGAATGAACAAGTATAAAGAAAATGTGATACTCATCGCCTCCGCGCCATATGGATATGGAAAAAAAGTTGTGACAAATCGACTTAATCAAATGAAGCGTGAGCATGCTGAATTGCAAAATAAGCTTTCCAAAATAAAGAGCTCATCGCGCAACTATAAATGACTCTAATCATATTCATACGTAGAATAACCCGTTTTAAGGAACCGATTATCAATAAGAAATGAACAGCTCCCTCGTTGCTAATACGCAACGGGGGTGTTTTTTTAAAAAAGAGAATAAAATGAACAATCAGAGCTTTTCTTCTAAAAATAACTTGACATTATATGGTTTTGTTAGTAAATT
>NZ_JAPSMC010000074.1 GCF_026847645.1 Anoxybacillus sp. J5B_2022 | reverse complement strand
CTTCTACTGCATGTTGCGAGATTAATGTTTTAGCAGCACCAGTATCAATAACCATATTATCAATCCTCTTCGTTTTCCCACGATAAACAATTTCAATTGACGTAAACAATAAACCGTCGCGATATTCAATCTGCATAGCGAGCCTTTCCTCTCAAACTAATCATTCCTCTCACTTGCAAAACAATGTCCTCATGACTCGTATGATACACGAGTTCGTTTCCTTTCGATTGCAACAACTCGCGAGTGGCATTCTCATCGGGAACTGTACCAACAACAGCTACTTCTTCAATAATCTCTTTGTCTCCATGTAAACGAGATTTCAATATGTGTAGCTTTACAAACTGATTTGGATACAATGTACGCACTTCCTGCCATTTCATTGTTATCACCTCGAAGAAAGAATGATAGCCGATGTAACTCTTTAACAAACGGGATCGCAGAAACCTCTTCTTATTGATTTTTCACTCTTCCTTTCACTTCTTCTTCCGTCAAATCAAGTATATTGGCAATCTCGGCAATGCTCATCCCTTTTTCGATCATTTTCCCAATCACTTCCTTCATGCCTTCCTCTCGACCTTTTTCCCGTCCTTCTTCTCGACCTTGTTCCAATCCTATTTTCAATCCTTCTTCTATTCCTTTCTTCAACCCTTCTTCCAGTCCTTTCTTTAACCCTTCTTCCAACCCCGCCTGTCGTTCGCCGCGGATGTTGGACAGCTGGTCAAGCAGCCATTTGAGCCGCATTTCATAGGCATAGCGATTTTCTGGATCGACGCTTAAGTTTTGCCACTCTTCCAATGCTTCTAAAATTTCTTGTTCGGTCATCGCGATTCCCTCCAATTCGCGAAACATCTCTTCATCCACCTTCTTTGTTCGGCTGTCTACGGCCGATAACATCATGAGCCACGGCCATTCCGGTGATCGTTTCATGTCGCGGCGGTATTTCTTGTTTTTTGCAAGCAAAAAGTGCAGAGAATTGCAAGAAAAAATACATAGGCTTGCCGGCTCAATGAATTTACCTTTCAACCGAGTGAGAAGGGAGCGACTGAACGGCAGAAAGCGCGTGCCGCAAGCGGTAGCTCTCTCCCGTAAACGCGAGAATGTGGGCGTGATGGACCAAACGATCCACCAGCGCTGCCGTCAGGCGGTTGTCCCCAAACACTCGATTCCACTGTCCAAACTCTAAATTCGATGTCACGATGACACTTTTTCGTTCATAACAATCGGCAATGATGTGAAACAGCAGTTCCGATCCCTGCTTTTGGAAAGGTACATAGCCGAGTTCGTCCAAAATCAACAGCTCGCATGTGTCGATTTGCCGTTTGAGCCGTCCGAGGGTGCCGTCTTTTAACGCCTCTTCGAGCTGGGCGACAAGATCGGCGACACGGAAAAACCGAACTTCATGGCCCCGTTCACACGCTTTTAATCCTAATGCGGTGGCGAGATGGGTTTTTCCTGTTCCCGGCGAACCTAAAAGCAGGACGTTCTGTTTTTGCTCCAAAAAGCGAAGGTCGCAAAGTTCTTCCTTCGAGGTCGTGGTCGGCCAATGAATCTGATCCGACCATTCGTAATCTTTGAGCCATTTCAACTCCCGGAACTTCGCCTTCTTGATCAATCGAGCCTGTTTTGCTTTCTGACGGAACGACAGCTCCAACACCAACACATCACGCAAAAACTGTTCCTTGGTCTCGTAGGTCACCTCCTCGAATCGATCCGCGATGTACGCCAAATGCAGGGCTTTACAAATCTCTTTTACATCCATCTTCATGCCCGGCTTCCTCCTTCCCTTGACGGACAAAGACGTTGATCATACACATGTAAATCGGTTTCATAGTCGACTAAAACGGAAGGGGTATAGGCTTCTTCCCATTTCGCGGGATACTCCGAACGCTTCGCCTCCATCAACACCCCGATCTCATGGGGCGCCAAATCCCACCGTTGATACTTGTCAAGCCACCGGGCGATCTCATAGACGGTGTACCGGTCCAGCAGCTTCTGCACCCCTCGAATGCGTGATGCCGTCTGTTTCGGTTGTTCCATGAAGTATTTCCTCATGGCCTCCGGCAAGTAAACTCGAAACCGCGAATACTCCACCACCCGAGGCTTTTGCGCCCATTCCGCCAAAATGTCCTTCCAAGGGAGCTCCCGTTGCTTTTTCGTGTACGGCCTTGGCGCTTCCAGGTACACCTCCCCTTCCTGGGACAATACCATGAAACGATCCCATTCCTTTTTGACAAGGACACGGTTGGGAACCGGGATCCCATGAACCACAAACGCCTCCCCATCCACCGTTACTTCCCCGTATTTATGTAAACGTCAAATAGCCCCCACCTTCTGGGAGGTCGGGGCTTAGGGTATTATTTAGTTAGCTGATGAAAAGCAATACATGAAACAGGGAGTGTGGTTGACCAAGGAAGCATTTGATCCAATGCGTGCTTGTCTGACAAATCCATATTGGGAAGCTTCTCAAAAAGATAGCGAAGGTAGTAATACGGATTTAGTTGATTCGCTTTCGCTGTCTCCACTATGCTGTAGATGATGGCACTTGCCCGTGCACCTTGTGGTGTATTCGCGAAAAGCCAATTTTTCCTTCCGATGACCACCGATTTGATCGAGCGTTCGCTGCGATTATTATCGATCTCCAGTCGCCCATCCTCTAAAAAGGCCACTAATTTATCCCATTGGTTCAGACAATACGAAATGGCTTTTCCTAATGCGCTCTTTGGCAACACGTGCTGTTTTTGCTTTTGCAGCCATGACAAAAAAGCGTCTAAGATAGGCTTGCTTTGCTTTAGACGTTCTTCATACCGATCTTTAGGATCCAATTGTTTTAATTTGCGTTCCACCGCAAACAGTTGGTTACAGAAATTCAGCCCTTCCGTTGCGGTCACTGGGGCCACGCTATTGGCAGGCATGGATCTTAATGCGTCTGTAAATCCTCTACGCGCATGAGCCCAACAACCAACCAACGTTACGTTCGGCACTTGATGGTACCCTGCGTATCCATCCACCTGCAAATAGCCTTGAAAACCGTTCAGGAAATTCTTTGGGTTTTCCCCTGCTCTCGTTTCCTGATACTCATAAAGGATGATAGGCGGCCCTTCTATCCCTGTCTGGTACTGCCACAAATAGGAAGTGGAAGTAGCTGGTCTTCCAGGTTCTTGAAGAACCTGAAGGGTGGTTTCATCGGCATGAATAATATCCATCTCCAGAAGAAGTTCATGCATTCGATGATACAGCACACTCAGCCATTGTTCCGCTCCTTTGACCATCCAATTGGCAAAGGTTTGACGAGAAAGAGGCATGCCCATTCGTTGAAACTGTTTTTCTTGACGATATAATGGGAGCCCTTCTACATATTTTTGCGTCATAATATGTGCCAAAATAGAAGGAGAGGCGAAACTTCCCGGAATGACCGATTTCGGTCTAGGCGCTGTTTGAATAGGCGTTTCGATCTCATGGTGCTCACAATGGCGACAAGCATAGACATATTGCACGTGCTTCACCACTTTTAATTCCGCAGGAATATAGACAAGTTCTTGGCGTACTTCCGTACTCATTTCATGTAGCGTTCCACCGCAACACGAACAGACCTGCTCTTCATCGGATAAACGGTATTCGACCGTTTCCACCGGCAGGTTTTCCAGCATCGCTTCGCGGTGACCGCGTGTTTTCCGACGGCGCTGATAACGAATGGACTCCAACGTAGGTTCCGGCAATTCAAGGTTCGATTCGTTTTCTACCTCGTTGAATAGTTCCAATTGACCAGGATGGATTTTTTCACTTGAAACGCCAAAGCGTTTGTGCTGCAGAAGGCGAAATTGTTCTTCGTACCATTTTAATTTGGCTTCCAACTCCTGTTGCTTTTTTAGTTCCGCCTGTAATTCCGCATTTTGCTTTTCCAGCATTTCTAAGCGTTTAAGGAGATCTTCAGTTGTAAGATGAGAATGAGGGAATTTCGCTGTTGTTTTCATATCTTCATTATACAACAAAACAGCGGAATTCCCTGAATTTTTATTAGTTAAATAACTTTCTTTGCGGTTACAGAAGAGTGAGCTTGTTTCTGATCCATCGATAGTCCATCGAGCAGCCAGCGTAATTGGCGTGGACTAATTTGTAAAGGTTCCGAGCGATCATTAGAAGGCCAATCAAAGGTTCCACGTTCGAGTCGTCGATAATATAGCCAAAATCCGTTATGATCCCAATGAAGAATTTTCAATTTATCCCGCCCACGATTGCAGAACACAAAAAGGCTAGAAGAAAAGGGATCAAGCTGGAATGTTTCTTGGACGATAGCTGCCAATCCGTCGATGGATTTTCGCAAATCCGTACTCCCTCGTGCGAGGTACACATGGGTCACCGTGGCCGCATTCAACATAACGTTTTCAACACCTTCACCACATCAGCCAAAAGTGAAGGGTTAAACCCTTGCTTCACCTCGATCGAACATTCACCGATTTTCACTTGGATGGAATCCTCTTCAGAAAACGATGCATCTGCCATCACAACGGATGCCCATTTTGTAGAGGGATTTGGTGTAGCGTTGGAACCTTCGATTCGTTTGAGCCAGTACTTCAACTGATGAGCCTTTAACCCATGTTGTTGACACCATTTGGCTCGTGAGAGACCGCTTGCCCTGTAATCGGCGATGCGCTGTTCCCATTCACGTCTCAATTCGTTTTTATCCATACCAAAACTCCTTTAATTTAAGATTTCTAAAGAAATTATGGCATGGATACAGAGGCAAAACTAGGTGGGAAGAGTTTGACGCTTACGTATTTATTGACATTGGCGTGATGGAAGGAGAAGATCGGGAGATCTCTCTCCGGCAGGACAAGCAACTCCTTTTGTTCTTCCTGCCATAATTCCTCAATGGTTCTCCCTTTTTCATAGTGGGGGCGGGCTCGATCTTCGATCATCTTGCGATGCAGCCACTCCGCCAGTTCTTCATCCCCCTCGATCAACGGAGCAGGGACAAAGCAGTGTTGACGAGTATAGTAAACTTTCCGTTCGACATTCCCTTTTTCGTGTCCGCTATACGGATTGCACGCCTGTACGTCAAACCGGTAATGAAGCCGGAATCGCTCAAATGCTTCCGTATATTGACGTTCGCCTCCTTTTCGGATCGAAACCACCGCCGCCGCCAAATTGTCGATGCGCAGTTTTCTCGGGACGCCTCCGGCTTGGCGGCTGAGTGAGCCCGTAAAGAAAACATTCGCTGTTTTCCGCCGGCAATGGATACGCATACGCGGCGTTGCTGTACGGAAAGCTCAAAATCAGAATGGATCGGTCTTCCTCTTTTCCCTCCTTCGTCACAACGGACATGGTGCCGAAATCCACCTGCGCTTCCCCCGGAGGGTGTTCCAGCCTCTCGTAACGCTGTTCCTTCTCCAGCTTAAGCTGAGGTCTTCGTTTTTGAACGTAGGCGCAAACGGTTCGATAAGACCCCTTAAATCCATGTTCGTGCTTTAACTGCTCATACATCTTCTTGCTCGTCCGCCGTTGCTTTCTTGGCAGTTTCGCGTCTTCCTCCAGCCAATCATCGATGATTTGACCGTATCCTTCTTCCTCCATCATTCCCCGTTTTCTCTTTATTTTTTGTCTGATCGAAATGTCGCCATCCGCATATTTCTTGACTGTTCTCCAGTTAAATCCCGTCCTACGGACAATTTCGGAAAGCGATAACCCTTTCTTTTCACGCAAATGTTTGATATGATGAATTTCAGGCATTGCTAGCATCCTTTCATTACCTCCACTGTTTTGTTCTTCACAACCTTAAACAGTAGAGGGTATTTTAGGAGCTGGCAAGCCTTTTTTTATGCCATGAGGCTCTGCACTTTTTTGTTGCAGAACTCTGTACTTTCATTTTGCACTAAACAGGCGTGACAGGTACCGTATCCAAGGCATGACAGCCACAGCATCAAAAAAACTGTCGAGCTTGGGTTGCTTGTACCCATTGTATAACTTCTTCTTTAAGCATGTCATAACCAACTATATTTAGCTCATCGTCACTTAGAGAAGGAAAAAGTCTATAAAATTTTCCTCTTCTCCCCTTAGTTTCGAGTGGATCTTCTTTCGTGCCTGAAAAAACACAGAGTACATGATTTACAGCAGAGCGCTCTCTTAAATTTCGATGAGCATTTTCCCTTAAATATAAAATATTCCTGTATTTACCAATCTGTGCTTCTGTACTCGAGTAACTGTTTGGAAGATACAAATCTCTCAACTTCCTATGTTTACATTCAATTATTAGAGAGCCCATAAATTCCTCATCTTTCTCATTTTTTTTGTAGTAATCCACTCGAATATCAGGACAAACAACGCCACTACGATCATCTACCCAAAATGCTTCTCCTTGTTTTTCTGCAATTTCGATAATAGTTACTTGTTTCTCATACCAAATTTCAATAAACGATGTTTCATTTTCCAATACAAAGAATTCCCCATCATCAAATGCACCAATAAATTCGCGTTTTGGTGTAAACTGATCTTGTAAATTTGTTTTCAGAGTATAACCGATTTCTTTAAATATTCTAATAACATTGAATAAAACATATAACTCGAATAACTGCCATGTTGGTTTTAAGACAGGCACAAGAGTATTCTCTTCATTTTCCAAACCTCTAAGTTTTATCTGTCCTTTCTCAAACAGATCGATGAAAAGATGAGCTGTATAATCTTTTATAACCGGACGCTTTGTTCCACGTTCAATGAACCGGTAGTCTGTTTGCGTTAATACATATGAAAATTGGTAATATACTCTTTGTGCGATGTTAATAGACATATACAAATATTGTGCAAATTTCTCTGATTCTTTTTTCTTTCGAGATAAATCTGTTATACGAGTCTGATAAGCTTCTTTTACTGATAAAGCAATATTACGTACTTTTTTTATCGCTTCTTTATTTGCATTTTCCTCTTGCAGCAACTGTTCTAGTTTTGCAATATTATTTTTTTGTTCATTGTATTTCTGTTGCATTTGACGCACAGCTTCTTTAATTAACGAAGCCCATGAAACCATAGTGGTTTTAACCCATCGATTCTCAGCTGTATTAATATCTAATTCTTTTTGTTTGTTTAGGTAAAAAATCATTGGATGGTTTCCCTTATTCACAGAAATACCTTTTGTTGTGTATTGCCAACGTGTAGTTTTATGATCCTGCTTTCTTAGCATCGGTTGTTCTAGGTATGTTGTTTTAGTATAACCTTTTACATTTCGGCACAATTGCATTAACAATTGATATATTAAATCTTCATGTCTTTTTAGCCATTTTGTATAAATAAAATACCATTCGGTGCGTTCATCTAAAAAATGATCAATCGATTGAGAATGATTAGAAAACACTAAATCGTAACACAAACTGTCTAGTTCCTGTTTTAGGAAATTATGAATGCGTGTAACTTGTTGCTTATTTAAATGTATAGGGTTCACACCAAAAAATGTGTAATAGGTTGTCCCTTCGTAAATTAACGTCACTCGATAGATTCCAAGTCTCCACGGGAATTCTTCATTTCGATTATATTGGAATAACCACGTTATACAATTTTCAAATTGTATAGGAATTTTGATAGTATCCGTTTTCCCATTGTCATTGTACAAAGATGTTTCAATTTGTAATGAAGCGTTTGGTAAATGTTTTATTTCCTCATCAATATAAAACCTCACACCGATCGACATACCTTCGTTTATAAATACTTCTGGTTGTTGATTAGGTAATAAAACGTCATAAAGGGTATGGAAGGTTAGTGAAGAAGTTACTTCCCCACTCATTACAAATTGAAGTGTGATAGGTATTTGTTTATTTTTATAAAGTATAGCCATTTCGCGTCAACTCTTTTGCTTTTTTTTCTATAAAACATAGAGAAATATCTTCTAATAGCTCTTCCTTGTATTCTTCGAGCGTTTGATATAACTTACCTGCATAATACTTGCTTTGTTCAAAGTCGTAATAACCTATTAACATTTCTAATTGATCTCTATGTCCCCTAATTTTGGTGAGTATCCGTTGTTTAATTTGATAGTCAAACGCACGCTGCCTTTTAATCATTTTACGCTGCTCTTCATCTTCCGGAATATTAAGCATGTAACGAGATATAGAGTGAGCTATACGAAAAGAAACCCCTGTTTGTGAATCAAACTCGCTCAATACCTCATGCAACTTGTCGAGAAGTATTAATTCCTCTCGCTTCAATCCTCCAAATCCCCTAGTAGGCTTTGTCCAATTGTCACGAAAATCTGCTTTCTGGATTCGTGAAATAGGCATTAATTCCGATTTTTCCCCTAACTCGTGTTCTAACAACTCACTGAATGGTTGTTTTTCCAATGTAATAACGTTGCAACGATCCAGTAGCCGAGGCGAGAAATCACGGGTTGTTTCATCGAAATTGGCTGTACCTATGATAAGAATATTGTCTCGAATCGGTATACCTATACGTAAATTTTCATCGTGACAAAACGATGTTTCACTAAATAATCGAAGTACACGATCCTCTTCGTCCATTTCCAATAACGATAAAAATGGCGAAAAGTAATGTTCCACTTGACCAAGATTTATCTCATCCAGTAATACCAAAAACATGCGTTCCTGATTTTCTGAAGCTCTTCGCAAAAAAGAAACCAATCTCGTTTCCGATTCCATGAATATTCCTGTTTGCTGGTTTAAATAACCTAAAACATCAGCAGGCTCTGTGTATGAAGGACTGATTGGGATATATAAAAAATCGAAATCCTTACCCTTACCAGTTAACCCTAGTGCGTCAGCATAGGCTCTTACTAATTGTGATTTTCCTGTTCCTGTCATACCTCCGATAATATTAATCATTGATGTTTTCATACAAGTATGGAAATTAAATAATGTTTCATCAGATAAATGTAAACCGCGTTTGGCTACTGTTTGTTTAAATTTTTCTAAAAACTCGTATTCCTTGATAGATGATTTTACCTCTGCTTGTTTCAGATCTTCTATATTTTTCAAAGAATACTCTTCTTGACTTTGAATAATCTCCTCAGCATCATTTTCATTTCCAATTTTTGTGATAGAAACGCCTTTCTCATCAACTAAATCAATTAGTTCCTGTACTTTTTTTCGTGATACAAATACTAACTCTTCAATCGCAAGCTTTGTCATACTATTCCAATCATCTGGGGCTTTAATTCTAGTAATTTCTTCTGGATTGACAGCGTAGTAAGTAAAGATATTTTGTGGGCTTGGTTTTAGTGTATCTGTATTTTTTATATTATATAAATATCCATCACAATAAATAAATTCAGGTGTATCCATGTATGCCGAAGGATGAAATTTTAACTGAAACGGTTTTTTTGTTTTTAGAGTGTGTTCAAATTGAGTATGTGTTTTCGTTTTATCGTACTTAGGAATGGCAACGTATGTGTCGTTTAACTCTTCCTCTGTTGCATCTTCTTTCAACACGTAGTTAAAGTTATAGTGATAAGGTGATGTATCAAAACTTGGTTCATCTTCGCGTCTCCTTGTAAGTTTTGGACGAAACAAAATTAATTTCCCTTCAAAATTCTCTTTCAAATATGCCATTCTCTCTTGTACATCATCGTATCGGTTGTTTGGGTAAAATCCCTTGTTTTTATTGTCTGTTGTAACATAGCAAGAAGTGGAAAATTTTAGTAGATCTTTTTCGATAGGTAACGGCTCAGCACATAGCGGTTGCACATGAACAACAATCTTTTCTGGATCATGTTTATGCAGTGTAATGCCTGCGTCATCAATGCCGATTTTTGAACTTTGATGCAGGTTAACATTTTCTTTTGGGATTTTCCCTATCAAGAAACAATATTGATTTATATCGTTTTCTTGTTTGGATGAAAGTAGTTTTACCATATCATTTCTCCTTCTTTACTTAATAATTTACCAATTATACTTTTTAAGTTGTCTATTTCAGAACTACTTAATAATTCTTCTGTCTTAACTTGATGTTTTCGCAGAGATTCCATTAAATCAACATATAATTTAGAGGATGTGAAGGATAGCCGCGAAACAAATAACGTATATTGCCTTAGCTCGCCAATCGTGCCTTTATCTATCATCGTTTGCAACGTCTGCGGCGCCATAATACATTCTTTAAATAATGAGGATAGTAATGAAAAATCTCTACTATTATTTGTTACAACTTTCCATTTACAATCATTAAATAGAAACTGCACTACCGTAATAATTTCCTTATATCTGTCAACTTTTTGTTGCAAACATTCGTTCTGCTGCTTTAGTTGGTTACACTCATTTGTAATAACACCTATGCTTTTGTTTAAGTGTTCAATAGTTATTTTGAAATGTTCGTTTGCTTTTTTTACTTGCGTAATTTCTTCTTTTCGTTTCTTCAACTCATTTTCTATTTGTTCTTTTTCACTATTCACCCTGCGTAATTTTTTCTTTTCATTCTCTAGTTCCTTACATAGTGATTCAACCTCCCCTTTTTGCATTTCCGTTATTTCACATATTTTGTCTATCGTAAGACTTCGCCAATTTTGATACACATAGTAGACAAGTTTCTCATATTGTTGTTTTTTATATCGAACGTTTTCTCCTAAGAACAAAAAAGTTAGTGCAAATTTTTCTTTATCGTTCCTGGAAAATAAGCTATACGAAAAATTTTCATCCGTTGCTGTAGACACTATTTGTTTAAAATAGTCCAATTCCTCTTTTTTAAATTCTGTTGCTATCCATGAATGAATGTTCTCTTTCTCGCTCTCAAACAATTCAGAAGGAGTAGCAATTTTTACAAGTGATTCAATTTTCACAACGGGATCAAGTTCTTTTAGAAACCCAAAAAACAGGGGGCGCTTGTTTTTACTATTTTCGACCAACTTTGGAAATTGCTCTTTATATTGTATCGGGTATAGTGTTTGAAATAATGCGATTTTTTCAAATGAGCGAAGCCCCTCATCTAATTCCATTTGCATATAGAATTTCTCAATGTCTTCTTTCTCTATATCTTCCCTTCTTTTTAAGACAACATCCTTTACAAAATTTACAAAATTAGGATAAACAAAAGAATCTTTTCTCCTTTTTCTTCGGCTTCCTCCATACAAAATATCTCTAATGCTTGCTTCTAACTTTGAGAGTGGTGCTTTTTCAGGGTTTTTTTGGAATCCATCAATCGGTATTTTCATGGCTTTTATAATAAAAACCATATCTTCTTTCGTCATTATACTTACAAACCAATCAATTTCATTCAAACTCGTTTCCCCCTTCTTTCATCTACATGCAGTGCTCTGATCATAAATCTAATAGCCGTAGGCTAAGTTGGTTTGGACACACCTTAAAAAAATAGTATTTATATGGGTAATATAACAAAACTAAACAAAAAATGGTGTCGAAATCTGTCATAAAATTAAAAAAAGACAGGGGTTTTACTAACTCCCGTCTAATCAATACAAAAAATGTCGATTAAAAGCAGTCAACTATAAAAATTCCCGCTCTCCATGTTTTTCTGCAATCTTCCTCAATTCTTCAATAGACAAATTCTCTCTATATAACATCGCATGGCAGATACATCTAAAGGTTAAGAGTAAATTTCCACAATTATCCCCCGCCACAATTAAAAATTACACTTTCAGTAATATTACAACAAGCGAACAGCACTATGACTGTCCGCTTGTTTGCAATAGCACTTCCTTTAACAACTCAATCGCATGCTCATCGTTCGGATCATTTGTGCCAAGCTCGCCGCGGAAGGCTTGGGAGAGGATGGATTGCTTTAATAAATCGAGCTTATCTTCCACTGCTAAAATGAATTGTTTTTCTTTCTCTAGTTTCTCTAACAGGTTATCAAGTTTCTCGGCAATGCGTTTTTGTTCTAAAAGAGGAGCGATTGGTAAAGGCGTTGCTTTCAAATACTTATAATGCCTGCTATATCCTTTATCTGGAAGTTTAACACTCTCCTGAATCCGTGATGGATTGACATCGACTTTGACTTTTTTGCTGGTTTTATGGATGCGTG
>NZ_JAPSMC010000073.1 GCF_026847645.1 Anoxybacillus sp. J5B_2022 | reverse complement strand
ATAGTAGAATAATACAATACGTAATATTAAAAAAAATTTAAATTATCGAAACAAAATAAAAAAAGCTTACTTTTCATAAATAAATACGCTATTTTCATTTTAAATGTCCTTTTGTCAAATAATATG
Organism: Anoxybacillus sp. J5B_2022; assembly: GCF_026847645.1. Classification (GTDB taxonomy): domain Bacteria; phylum Bacillota; class Bacilli; order Bacillales; family Anoxybacillaceae; genus Anoxybacteroides. The sequence continues at coordinate 12,507 of NZ_JAPSMC010000073.1, read as the reverse complement.
AGCACTTTCCACTTTATTTCTTTACCAAACAAAAGTGGATTTACAAAAATAAAAAACCTGCTTTTCTTTCACAGGCTTTTTATTTTCGATACGAAAGAAATTTTTCGTACCACATATCAATAAAATCCGGTGCAAATGGCCCTTTTCGTTGATGAATCCAGCTAATGAGCTTTTCAACGTTGTTTTTTAAAATGCGATCGATCACCTCAGGATAATTCATTTCTTTTCGGTGCCGTTCGTATTCGTCTTCGTCCAAAAGGACGTACGTCATATTCGGAAATACTTTCACGTCTAAATCATAATCGATATATTTGAGCGCTTCTTTGTCGCGCACAAATGGAGAGCTAAGATTACAGTAATAATAAATGCCGTCTTCGCGAAACATGCCGATAATATTAAACCAATGCTTCGCATAAAAAAAACAAATGGCCGGTTCCCTTGTCACCCATGTCCTCCCATCCGCCTCCATGACCATCGTCCGGTCGTTGGCAGCGATAATATAATTTGGAGTACCTTTTAACACCATCGTTTCCTTCCAAATTCGGTGAATGGAACCGTTATGTTTGTAGCTATGAATTTGAATGATCTCTCCTTCGCGAGGATATTCTATCGTCATACATTTCCCTACTTTCACTTGGGTGTTTCTTTTTTTATTATAACGATTATCAAACAAAAGAGCCATCAAATCATGATGATGGCTCGCTCATTTGGCATTGGTATGACTGAATCACTTCTTCCGTTTGTTTTTCAAATAGTTGTTGAATTTCCGCTAATTGTCGTTTCATTTGTTCAATTTCTTCTTGAATCGATTGTCGTTTCGCTTCGTTTTGTAGTGCGCTAAGCTCTGCTTCAAGCGCCCGGCATCGCTCGATTTCTGATTGCAAAAATAGAAGCTGCTCCATCGTTTTAAGCTGCTCTCTTACTAACTGATCAAAACGCTCCATTTCCGCTCTCCCCTTTTTTTCATTTTTACTTTTTTACATTCGGGAAGAACGGGGCAAACTCCTTTGACTATTGATGTAGAGTATTGGGAACTTTTGTCGAGCGTTTCCAATAAAAATCGGCACCCCTCGCGAAAAGAGAGGTGCCGACTTTGCTATTTGCTTTGATTTGGCGTCGGGCGCGTTGTATTTTGCGATTTGCGTGATTCCGATTGTGCGTTTTGTTGTTTCACTTCTTGAATGTTCGTTTCCGCCGCAAACTCTGTGCCAAATTGTCCAGCTTGTGCCGATTGCGCATTTTGTTGTCTTACTTCTTGAATGTTTGTACCGGCAATCGTTTTGTTCGGTTGTTTTGCCATTGTCATCACCTCCACGACTTTTAATGTGTCCAAGAGGTGATTTTTTATCCATGAAAATTATATGAGTAATGATCTGCCGCCATCAACGATAATTGTCTGTCCGCGAATCATCTCCGCCTGATCGGACAGTAAAAATAAGACGGCGTTGACAATGTCTTCTGGCTCGACCATTCGTCCGGCTGGCGTTTTCGCAATCGCATCTGCGAGCAGTTCCTCGCGGTTTGGAAAATGTTTGAGTGCATCAGTATCTACCGCTCCGCCGGATACGGCATTGACGGAAATGTTTTTCGCGGCCAACTCGACCGCTAAATAGCGGGTAAGCGATTCGACCGCTGCTTTCGACACACCGACCGCTGTATAATTTTCTAAATAGCGAATCGAGCCGAGCGAACTGATGCTCACAATTTTGCCTCCTCCTACTTTTTCCATTCGCTTCGCCGCTTCTTGTGCGCAAAACAAGAGCGCTTTACTGTTAATGTCCATCGTCCAGTCCCAATGAGCTTCTTCCAATTCCATGGCGGGACGCAACACACCGGAAGCGGCGTTATTAATTAAGACATCCACTCGACCAAACGCTTCGTCAATTTGCGCAAACATTTCTTGAATTTTTTCGACTTTGCCGACGTTCGCCTTGACGACGAGCGCTTTGCGGCCGAGCGCTTCAATTTCGCTCGCTGTTTGTAGCGCTGCTTCCTTGCTGCGGGCATAGTTAACAACAATATTATATCCTTCTTTTGCGAGCCGAAGCGCGATCGCTTTTCCGATTCCGCGGCTACTTCCTGTGACAACTGCTACTTTCATCGTTTCTCTCCCCTTATGTATAATGTCATCAGCTGTTTCACAACCTATGCGAAAGGAGGGACAGCTAATGTATGCTGGTCGCGATATGACCGAACTTTCGATGATGCCGAAAGCAAAATGGAAAAATAGCGAGTTAGCGTTTTTTCATCATGCACTCCAACAAATCACGCCATATTTAAACGCCGAAGGGCAAACCATTCATCACGAAATTATGGAAGAAATTGAAGCGCGTGGCGGTCTAAAGGAAGTGGAGGCGATTCGTTAGTTCGCCTCTTTTCCTCGCCGCTTATACTCTTCCCAAAGCCGCTGATGTGACACGGGGAACGCGTATTGCTGCAGCTCTTCCTCACCGACTAGTTTCAGTCGTTCGGTTTCGACTACATCGCCCACAATCGTACCATAGTAAGCAACAATGTTCCAGACTAAATGGGAAAAAACGTGCTGCAAGGCAGCAAACGGAAATTGTAGCGTGACGCTTACCCCATACCTCTCTAAAAAAAACGATTCTAATTGTTGTTTTCGGTTTTCTGAGGCGATTTCGCAATTCGGAAATTCCCATAAATTCGCTAGCAACCCGTCGCTGTCACGTTTATGAATGAGCACGCGCCCCTTTTCGTCAGCGACAATCGCGGCCACGATGTCCACTTCTTTTCCTTTCATTTTTTTCGTTTTGACCGGTAATTGTGCCTGCGCTCCTTCATGGAAGGCGCGGCAATGGCTGCGAACAGGGCAAAGCAAACACGCTGGTTTCCTTGGAACACAAATTAACGCTCCCAGCTCCATAAGCGCCTGATTAAAATATGATGGTTGGTCGCGAGCGATAATGGCGCGGACAATCTCTTCGAATAACGTTCGCGTTTTCGCTTTTGCAATATCTTCCCATACGAGAAAAATACGTGACAACACGCGCATGACGTTGCCGTCGACCGCTGGTTCCGGGATTCCGTAAGCAATGCTTAACACCGCACCCGTCGTATATGGACCGACACCTTTTAATTTTGAAAATTCCTCGGCTCGATCAGGGACTTTTCCCCCGTACCGCTCTTTCACTTCTTTTACCGCCGCATGCAAATTGCGAACGCGCGAATAGTAGCCAAGCCCTTCCCACGCTTTCAACACTTTTTCTTCATCGGCATCCGCAAGCGCTTCTAAAGTCGGGAACTGCTCCATAAACTGTTGAAAGTACGGAATGACGGTGTCTACCCTTGTTTGCTGCAGCATCACTTCCGATACCCAAATTTTATAAGGATCCGTTTCTTTCCGCCACGGCAACTCGCGCTGTTCTCGTTCGAACCATTCAATGAGGTCGCGTTGAAACCTTTCTGTCGCAAATCCTTCAAGAAATGGGGTAATTTTTTCGTTCACGATGACTCCTCCAAGATGATAAACTAATGATAGTATCTCGCGATTTTAAAAAAATTGCAATTGTCCAAGCGTCATTGGAAAATATGGATATACTATGAAGCAGAAACTTAAAGGAGGATTTTTCGTTGGATACAGGAACACATATCGTCATGGGCGTAGCGTTAGGGAGTATGGCGACACTTGACCCTGCCGTTAGCCATGACCCCGTTTTAGCCCATGCAGTACTTATTGGTGCATTAGCTGGCTCCCAAATACCAGATATTGATACGGTCTTAAAATTAAAAAATAACGCCAAATATATTCGCAACCACCGCGGTATTACGCATTCGATTCCAGCGTTGTTCCTTTGGCCACTGCTTTTAACAGGGATTCTCGCCTATTTTTATCCAGATGTGAACGTTTTTCATCTTTGGCTATGGATTTCGGTTGCGGTTTGGTTGCACGTATTTGTCGACTTGTTTAACGCGTATGGAACACAAGCGCTTCGCCCATTTACAAAAAAATGGGTAGCTTTTGGCGTCATTAATACGTTTGACCCAATCATTTTCGGACTTCATCTTGTAGGCATCGGGCTATTGTTTCTCGGGACACAACCTGGCTATACGTTTTTAGCGATTTATGCGATTCTCGTTGGATATTATGTCGTTCGATTTCGGCAACAAGCAGCGATTAAACGGGCAATCCAGCAGCAAATTTGCGACGTGGAACAAATAATTACCGTGCCGACCTTTCGTTTTCGGGAATGGCATTTAGCGATTACGGCGAAAGACTACTTTTACGTGGCACGCGCGAAAAATGGTGTCATTTATCTATTGGACACGTTCGAGCGCTGTCCGGTTCCTGCCCATCCAGCTATTGAAGCGGCGAAGCAAGATGAAAACTTAGCGGCGTTTTTATCGTTTTCGCCAGTTTACCGTTGGGAAGTAAACGAATATAGCGACCATTACGAAGTGCGCTTTACCGATTTGCGCTACCGCAGTAAAGGATATTATCCGTTTGTAGCGGTCGTCCAGCTCGACCTTAATTTTCAAATCGTCAGTTCGTATACTGGCTGGATTTTTAGCGAAGGGAAGTTGCGTAAAAAATTAGAACTTATTCCAAGCTAACCCGAGCATTTCGCTCGGGTTAATGTTTCAAATAGTCCTCTTGGTTCAATAGATGCTTATATTTTGGATTCGTCGTCCGAAACTCGTGCAGATGCGCCCCATACTGGGTCAATCCATTGGCGAACAACCTTTTCCGTCATCTCTTTTCCTTTATACGAATAGCCAGCACGAGCGTATGTTGTTTCAAAATCTTCCCAAAGCAGTTCGACCCATGTGCGCGCCTGTGCGTACGCAAGCGAATCATTTTTTTCCAACAAATAATTCGTTAATCGTTCAAAATACTCGTTCATCGTTTCACCTCCCTTTTGTACCAACATTTGAACTACATAACCACTCGGCCATTCGCCATACTAAAAATGTGTTGGGCCAACACAAGCGAATGCCGAGGAGGGATGAGTCATGCGGAATAAAGCAAAAAGTTTTCCTAACCAAAATAATAACAAATTGGAAGGCGAACCGCGCGCAAAAGCAGAGTATGCTTCTAAACGCGCCAACGGGACGATTAATACCCACCCGCAAGAACGCATGAGCGCCTCCAATCAACGTGATGAGTAACCGCTTTTCCAATAGTGAGGAGGTACTCGAATGGGTCGACATAAACGAAAAAATTTTTACGACAACTTATACTCCAATCCGTTCCAGCAACCGTGGGCCAACCCGAAGCATGCCCATTCCCAAGTGAATGGGGAAACCCAGCAAACACTTGATTTAATTATTTTAGAACGGCAAACACGAAAACAATCATAACGAAAAAGGGTGCTCCAACTGAACGGAGCACCTTCCGTATGTTACGGTTTCGTAAGCAAGGAAATCGGTAGCGCCTCTTCGCTTCCATCACCGGTTAATCGGTATCCCCACGCAAATACGCCGTTCAAATAACGGATTTTAAACAACGAACCTGGATCACCGTCAATTTCGTATATATCTCCCGGTCGAAAGTCTTCTGGGTTCAATAAATACGCTTTTGCCATCGCGATTTTTCGTTCATAGACCGCCAGTTCATTCCCCATCCCCATTTGCTCAGCTTTGCGCGCTTTTTCGGTCAGATGAGCAATTTCTTGCTTCAATTCATACTCCGTCATTTCGCTGTACCGTTTTTGTTGCATCTTTTCCACTCCTTCCGTTTGTTATATGATAATCATGATGAAATCATGAAATGGAGATGTGCACGATGAAAACAATCGTCATTACCGGAGCCGGTACAGGCCTTGGCAAAGAATTGGCGCTATTATACGCCGAGAAAGGGTACGCGGTCATTTTGCTTGGAAGACGCGAATCCCCGCTGCTAAGCGTCCAGCAAGAAATTGAAGCCAATAATGGAACGGCATTCGTTTATCCACTTGATATTCGCCGCTATGACGAAGTAAGCGAAACAGCGAAAACGATTTTAAAAAAACATCGTGTCACGTGCTTAGTGAATAACGCCGGCATCGGCTATTTCGGACCGCTTTCCTCGCTTTCGCACGAGCAAATTGCCGATATGATTGCGACAAATATTAACGGAACAATTTATATGACAAAAGCGTTCCTTCCATACTTCCGCCTGTTGCCGAAAGCAAAAATTATCAACATTATTTCTACCGCTGGCTTGCGCGGGAAAGTAAACGAATCCGTTTATGTGGCAACGAAATTTGCCATTCGCGGGTTTAGCGAAAGCCTTGTCAAAGAGCTCGACCAAACGAATATTTCCGTCACGGCTGTCTATATGGGAGGCATGGACACCCCGTTTTGGGAAGGAAGCGACCATATTCAAGATCGCGCTCGCCTGCGGTCACCTCGCCAAGTCGCTGAACAAATCGTTGCCCAAGAGAACGGACAGCCAGAGATCATCATTGAATAGCGGACGTTTCCGCTATTCTTCATTTAATCGTAGTAACACTTTCTCGATTTGTTCTAGCGAAAATCCTTTCCGGTAAAGCGCTTGTTTCATTTTTCGTTCGTACTCCCATCCGCTGTAATGAGCGTAGCGGCGATGGATTTTACGCGCGTGGTATTCGAGCGCTTCCCACTCTTCTTCTTCCGTTTGCCAGTCGTCCATGTCGGAGAGTACGTCGGCGATGACCGCGCGTGAAAAGCCTTTTCGCTGCAAAAGTTGCATAAGTTGTTGCTTCCATTCCAGCGACGAACGTTTTTTCGACTGCTTTTTCGCCTTTTCTACTATCTTTTTCGCCGTTTCTCGTTGCTTTTCGATTGGAAATAGACGCAAGCTTTCGTCGATTAGTGCTTCCGCAATTCCGAAGTTTTCTAACTCTTGCGCAATAACGATAGGGCCTTTTAACGTTGTGTTCATTTGGGTGCGCACAAACGCAAGGGCAAATTCGCGGTCATCTACGTACCGGTGTTTCCTTAGTTCGTGCAATACGTCGCGAATAATAGCATCTGTATGTCCTTTTTTCTTTAAATGATCGACGATTTCTTTCTCCGAACGCATGCGCGAAGCAAGAAATAATAATGCCGCATGATACGCTTTTTTCACCGCATCTGCATATACTATTTCCTCGAATGTAAATTCATCCAATTCCGTCCCTTTTTTTAAGCAAAATTCAACTAACACGTTTTGGTCGACGCTAATGGACGTCGTTTCGCCATTTTCGTGCAACAAATAAAGAACAAACCGCTCATGGTCGCGGGGGTCTGCCGCAATTTTTGTCACCAGCCACATTTCCAACACCTCATGATTTATAGTACCATAAAAAAAATGAGGGGAAAGGGTGGTTTTTTTGAACATTGCTATCGCCGGTGGAACAGGATTTGTTGGAAAAGCAGTAGCAGATTATTTCAAAAAACAAGGGCATCATTTGTACGTATTAACGAGAACCCCACATACGTCGACTTCTCCAAATGTTCACTATGTGCAATGGCTTACTCCCGAAAGCAAGCCAGAGGCAGAACTTCCTCCACTAGATGCAGTTATCAACTTAGCAGGGGAATCGATTAATAATGGACGATGGACGAAAGCGCGAAAAGAACGAATCATGCAAAGCCGTATCCAAGCAACAGAAGAAGTGATTCGGATGATTCGTCGCTTGCCAAAACCGCCAAACGTCCTGATTAACGCAAGCGCCATTGGCATTTATGGAACGTCGCTTACCGATGTATTTACTGAAAAATGTTCGCACATCGGAAATGACTTTTTAGCACAAACCGTATTCCGTTGGGAACAAACAGCGAAACAAGCAGAAACGCTCGGGGTTCGCACTGTTTTTGCCCGTTTTGGCATCGTGCTTGGACTTCACGGCGGCGCTCTGCCGAAAATAGTGGCGCCTTACAAATGGTGGATTGGCGGAACGATCGGTTCTGGGGCGCAATGGATGTCTTGGATTCATCTTCATGACGTCGTTCGAGCAATCGAGCATGTATTACAGCACAATATATCAGGGCCGGTTAATTTTACAGCACCGTTTCCAGTAACGATGGAACAGTTTGGGAAAACGATTGCTCGCCTTCTTCATCGCCCGCATTGGCTGCCTGTCCCAAGTACCATGCTTCGCCTTTTGCTTGGAGAAATGAGCATGCTTGTTTTAGAAGGACAAAACGTGTTGCCAAATAAACTGACGGAATCCGGTTTTATTTTTTCCTTCCCGTCACTTGAAAAAGCGCTCTATGATCTTTTAACAAAAACTTAACAAAAAAGCTATTTCTTTTTTCCGTATAATGATGTATGATAGAAGAAAGCTGTGCATATCACAACTGGATATCGTCGTCAATAAAGGGAAGGCAAATGGTGCGCCACCAGCGGAAAGCTGGTTCTAGTGGGTTCGATTCCCACCCCGAAATTTTTTGATTGAAATAAATTAAAAAATTTCGAGGGTGGTTTTCCCACGTGTAAACTGCCCTCAGAACAGGAGGGAAACATGATTCTAAAAAAACGCGAATTGCAAGATTGTCAAGCGCTTTATGAATTAATGGTGCACCCTGAGGTCTTCCCTTTCGTGCGCCAAAAAGCTTATTCGTATGAAGAATTTTTGTTTGTCACAAAGCAGACGATCGAGGCAGAAGAACGAGGTGAATTGATTTCGCGGACGATCATTGATGAGTGGGGCAACCCAATCGGAACGATTAGCTTATATGATATTCAAGATGACGCCGGCTTTTTAGGCACATGGCTCGGAAAGCCGTATCACGGGCAGGGGTATAACCAGCGCGCCAAACAGGCGTTTTTCAACGAGCTGTTTTACGAGCTGTCGATTCAAACGGTGTTTATGCGCATTCGCAAAATCAATGTCCGCTCGACAAAGGCGGCGGAAAAGCTGCCGTATGTGACACTAGCGAACAAAACGAGAAAAGCGTTGTTCGAGCAGATTAATCAAGGGGAAGACATTTATAACTTATACGAAATTTCCAAAGACAATTACACGCTTTATACGTTGCGCTGTCCGTTGTTATTAGAAGAGCAGCAGCGAAAAGAAGCATAGCGGAAAAGGAACTGTTTCACAAGCGTGACAGTTCTTTTTTATGCTTAAAAAGCAAAAAGATTGGAAAAAATATGAATACATTTTAGGAAAGTGAGGGATGGACATGGCTGAAAAACGGAAAGCGGAAAAAACGAAAAGCACGTTATCAAGTGCGCAAGAGGTAGCCTATGCCCGCGATTTTAAAATAGCGGATCAAGCGGGCGGGTATACCGCGAAAAAGGCGCGGCATTAACAAAAAATTCTATTTATACTTTTTTCCCATTACGTCATCCTAAGTGTGAACCGCAATGCTATGACACGAAGGAGGAATTGGCATGGGTCGATCTCGAGGACAAAAGACGCGCGATAAAAATAAATCATCGCTTCCGCAAGTGCCGAAGCAATTGAAGTCGGACGGCATGGATGTGGAGTATTCGCGCGATTTTGCGGATCATGAAGATTTAGAAGCGGAAGCGCGCGCAGCTGCGGCGGGAATCCGCCAGCGCAAGCGCTGAACTAGAAAATGAGGCGGCTCTTTTTACAGAGCCGCCTCCGATTGTCCATCTGTCTGCAAACTCGGTATTTCCACCACCGATTCAATGCGAATCCATTCTGGTTTCAACCGGTATTCTTTCGTTTTTTTTAACACCACTTGCCCAGCCGCTTCTTCCGGCGAATCGGCATACACAAGGCTTCTTCCTTCCAACACACTCCCATCTTCCACCCACGAATGCCAACACACGCGGTAGGCTTTCATTGTATTCACCTTCTGATTGTTGTTGTCATTCTTATTATATAATATTCCTTTCTTGTCGACATTCATATCTTTCATGTTCCCCGCTTCCTCCTTTCGTTCAATCACGTCCCACAAAACGTTCTATATGGTCGGTCAGACGGCGCGGGCGGTTGGGCGTAATCGTCTTGTTCTTTCGTATACGCATAAGGGTCAGAAAGGGCATGAAGCAATCGCTCCATCACGCTGTAATCTCCCCGTTCGACAGCTGCTTCTAACGCTTCTTCTACGCGATGGTTGCGCGGTATAATCGCAGGATTATTTAGGCGCATCAACTGTTGCACTTCATCTTTTGTCATGTCCTGTCTATTTACTCTTGCTTGCCAACGTGTATGCCAATCGCGAAATTCCTCCGCGCAAAAATCCCATTCATCTAGCGCTAAAGCGCGAAACGTATTCGTATAATCGGCTCGATGTGTATACATGAGATGAAGCAACTCACCAATGAGCTTTTTATCTTCCTCTTCTTCCGTACAAAGCCCAAGTTTTGTACGCATCCCTTGTAGCCAATACGTTTCATACAACGTCGGAAACTGAGCGATCGTTTCCTGCGCTAGCTCAATCGCTTTCTCCTCTTCGTCATGTAAAAGCGGCAATATGCTTTCCGCAAAGCGTGCGATGTTCCACCCAGCAATATACGGCTGATTGCCATACGCATACCGACCTTGCGTATCAATCGAACTAAACACCGTCCTCGGATCATACACGTCCATAAACGCGCATGGACCGTAATCAATCGTTTCTCCACTAATCGTCATATTGTCCGTATTCATGACACCATGAACGAAACCAACTAATTGCCATTTCGCAACAAGCGCCGCCTGCCGCTTCATCACTTCCTCAAGCAAGAAAAGATAGCGGTTCGGGGCATTTTCAAAGCCGGGAAAATGCCGTTGTACCGCATAATCCGCTAACGCTTGCAGTTCCTCAATCGTTCCCCATTGCGCCGCGTATTGAAACGTCCCGACACGCAAATGGCTGGAAGCGACGCGGGTTAAAACGGCGCCTAGCAGCTCGGTTTCGCGAATGACGACTTCACCAGTTGTGACAACCGCTAAACTGCGCGTTGTCGGGATCCTAAAGGCATGCATCGCCTCGCTAATGATATATTCGCGCAACATCGGCCCAAGCGCCGCGCGACCATCCCCGCCGCGCGAATACGGCGTTCTTCCTGATCCTTTCAACTGAATATCGAATCGCTCCCCCTGTGGCGTTATTTGTTCACCAAGTAAAATGGCGCGGCCATCCCCTAGCATATTGAAATATCCAAATTGATGTCCGGCATACGCTTGGGCAAGCGGCTCAGCCTCTTCAGGAATTCGGTTTCCGGCAAACACCGCAACCCCTTCCTCACTTTCTAACGCCGCTGCGTTCAATCCGAGCGATGCCGCTAACGAACGATTGAGTACAACAAGCTCCGGTGCGCTGACAGGCGTTGGATTGATTCTCGTAAAAAACCGCTCGGGCAAGCGAGCATAACTGTTATCAAAGTTCCAGTTGGTGTTCAACATATTCCCCTCCTGCATTAAATGTTCCAGTCCAACACTTGTTCTTTTTTCACTGCTTCTAACTCCATACGCAAAAATTGTAGTTCTATTTGTTTTTCAGTATACCCCATTTTCCTTAACAACGCTGCGGTGACGGATTGTTATGACAAAATTCTAACAAATGATGACAATGAAAGGAGGCAACAGGTATAATAATAGTAAAAAGCGGAGGGTAACAAAATGGCGCACGGAATATCGTATCACGCTAAAGATATTTTGTTTAAGTCGCTAAGCGAATTGTATCGTAATCAAGCGCTTGATGTGTACGGCCTCCATGATCTTCCGAAAATTAAGGCGCTTTTGCCTAATGAATTTCCGTCGGTGCGAGCCGATGAAAAGCGTTCTGACACATTATTTCTTCTCGAAGACGATTCCATTCTCCTACTTGAATACGAAAGCAACGAACGGTTTATCGACAATCATCTAAAGTACCTCGATTATGCTTACCGAATTTTGTACACATACTATAAACAAGAAAAACGACTGAGACACATTCGCATCGTAGTTATTTACACAAGCGATGTAACACGAAAGTATGAACAATTGCATGCAGGTCATGTATTCATTTCTTCGAAAGCTGTACTGCTTTGCGAATACAATGGTGATGCGATTTTCCAAACGATCGAAGAAAAAGTTCGCAATAACGAACCGCTAACAGCAGAGGAAACGATGAAGCTCATTCTCGTTCCGCTTATGCATAGCCGTTTTGACCGACAAATGATGATTGAAAAAACGATCGAATTGGCAAAAAACATTCACGACGAACGAACACAATTGCACGTCATCGCTGGCATTTTAACCGCCACCGACAAATTTATTGACGAACAATACGCACAAAAAATAAAGGAGTGGATGAAAATGACAAAAGTCATGCGCTTGCTTGTCGAGGAATTGGAGCAAGAAAAAGAAGAAGCGGTAAGAAAAGTGATCGAAGCAAAGGAAAAAGAAGTACACGAAAAGGCACTTGAAATCGCGAAAAATTTATTAGACGTACTACCGATTCACGAAATTGCAAAACGAACAGGGCTTACAATTAGCGAGGTTGCTGATTTGGCGAAGGAAATGGAGAAATAATAGCTTATCGATGATGTCGCTTTTCGTGTATGGTACGATGACTATGCATGAAAGTGTAAAGGGGCTCATGTCTATGGATAATAAAATTAACCAAATAAATAAAAATGATTGAAAATTTTTATAAAAA
>NZ_JAPSMC010000072.1 GCF_026847645.1 Anoxybacillus sp. J5B_2022 | reverse complement strand
AAATTAATAATAAATTTATAATTTTTTTACAAAAAATGTGTTGTATTAATATGGTATAACAGGTATTTTATTTACCGTATGATGCTTATTGTGACAATAAATATTGTTAGGAAAGGAGAAAAAACATGGAAGAGAAGAAAACGAAAGGGTTAGCGGTATGTATTGCTACTATGACTGCTGTTACTAGTTCAGTTGTTGTTACCAATCCAATTCAAGCAGCTGCGACAAGTAACGCCGAAAAGCTCGTTATAAAGGCAGAAAAACTCGCGGGAGCATTAAAATGGGAAGTTTCTTACGATTATCGGAAAAAGGTTTATCCTAAAAATGTGCTGGATTATCCAGATATGAAGCTGTTTAATGAAACAAAATATGCGTTGAAAGTCGCTTGGGAAGAAATGAAGAAGCTGAAAGGAAAAGAAAAAGAAATTTTGGAGGCCCGTCTTTCGCAAAATGTTCAAGTATACGTTGATCGCGCTACCTCTTATATAGACGCTGTATCAGCCGGAAAAAAAATTGAAGCGAAAGCGAATATATTAAAGAAATTAATTTCTAACAATATCGTAAATGATTCCACAGAAACAGCGTATCATGATTTAACAAAAGAAATTCGCAGGCAGTCTTCTGCTTTTACCAAAGTATATGCTGCTTCTACCCGCAACGCGTTTGTTGAAACATATGTCAAACCTGCGCAACAAGTGAAAGATGCGGCGTTATACCCAGTTTCCATTAAAATAGAGACAGATCGTTTGAATGCGGCATTAAAAGAAAACAAGATTGATCAAGCGATTTACCATAAAAACCGTATTGAAAAGTTTGTGAACGAAGGTTTAAAATTCGGATTTTTGGAGGAAAATAGCAATCTGTTAAAAAGCGTAATGGCTTACGTAAAACCGGTTAAGGCAGAACTGGAAAAGCGATTTACAATTTTTAATGCAGATTCTACTGCAGCGGACAAGCCTACTACTTTTGGCGGAACGGCAACGGGAGTGAAAAAATACGACCAATCCATCATCCTCATCGCCGGTAAAAATCAATATATTAAACTGGCAAATGCCGAAGTGAATGGAAACATTATTATTAAAGGGAACGAAACAGGTGCTGGAACGGTTTACCTGGAAAACGTGAAAGTGAACAAGGTAAACAACCAAGGCGGAGTTATTATTGTTGATGACGTGGCTGACCATAGTTTGCATCAGAAAAACGTGACAGCGGAAGAATTGAAAATCAACGATGCGAACGGTGCCAATATCGTGGCGGAAGAAGGAACAAAGATTAAGACATTATCTCTTACAGAAGCAGCAGGATCCACAGGGGCGTTGATTCTCTATTCAAAAGAAAAAGGCGCATACGAAGTGGTTTCCGTTGGCACGAAAGGAAGCGAATCAAATAAAGGTGTGGAATTGAAAGGTGACTTCTCCAACACGAAAGTAGAAGTAATGGGGGAAGGTTCACAAATCAAGGTATCGAAAGATGCTGTTGTGAAAGAAATCGAAGTAAAAACAGCGGGGAAAATAGAAGCGGAACAAGGTGCCAAAGTACAAACTGTTAACTTGGCTGCTGAAAAAGCAGGACAAAAAATCGAGTTAAAAGGGGACTTAAAAGAAGCTACGGTTATTGTTAAAAATGCAAATGTAAAAGTAGAAGTAGCAAAAGATACAGTTGTTAAAGAGGTTAAAGTTGATTCGAGTGTAGTAGGTAGCAATGTACAAGTAATAAATAACGGTGAAATTAAACAAATCCAAGGTATTAACGTAAGAAATAACTCATCTTCAGGTACAAATAGTACATCAGGAACAAGCAATACTTCCGGAACGAATAATGGTAATGTTTCAACTTCTCCTGATCAGACTCCCCCAACTGTGACTCTTATGAATAATGGACCTGTGACATTAGGTAATACTGTTGATGTTCGAAGCACAGAAACTGGAACGGTTTATTTAGTTCCAATTAATGAAACTCCTTCAACCAAGAGTGCTCTTGAGACTTTAGTTACAAACGGGATTGCAAAGAAGGCAACAGTGTTTGCTATTAATACAGATATTAAAATTAGTACAAATGGACTAACATCAGGGACATATAGAGTATATGCAGTAGATAGTGCAGGTAATGTTTCGAATCCGACAGGAATAGTCACTTTAAGAAACCCAACAGACGAAAAAACATTTAAATTAATAGTAATGCATACCAATGATACACATGCCCATTTAGACAATATTGCAAGACGCATCACTGCGATTAAACAGGTAAGACAAGAAAACCCTAATTCATTGTTATTAGATGCAGGGGACGTGTTCTCCGGAACATTGTATTTTAGTGAATTTAATGGATTGGCAGATTTAGAGTTTATGAATCTTGCGGACTATGACGCCATGACATTCGGAAATCATGAGTTTGACAAAGGAACTGCAACTTTAGCTAACTTTGTGGATGGAGCGAAATTCCCATTTGTCAGCGCCAATGTCGATTTCTCTAAAGATGCAAATCTAAAAGCAAGTTTCAATAATGAAATATCTTTAAATCCAGGGAATGGAAAAATTTATAATGGAATTATCAAAGAAGTAAATGGAGAAAAAATCGGTATCTTCGGCCTAACAACAGCTGAAACAAAAAATATTTCAAGTCCAGGTGAACATGTAGTCTTTGAAAACTACATTGAAGAAGCGAAAAAAGCAGTTGAAGCGTTCGAAGCCCAAGGAGTTAATAAAATTATTGCATTAACCCATATAGGATTTAACGACGGTGGCGGAGATAACGACGTTACGTTAGCTAAGGAGGTTGAAGGAATAGACATTATTGTTGGCGGACACTCTCACGATAAGCTTGCTAAACCGGTTGTTGATACAACAGGAGAAGAACCGACCGTTATTGTTCAAGCGAATGAATATAGCAAGTACCTTGGCAAGCTAGATGTTGAGTTTGATAAGAATGGGAAAGTGGTTGGCTATGATGGCAAGCTGATCGACATTGATCAAAAAGTAAAAGTAGGAGATAAAGATGTTTATGCGCTACAAGATGATCCTGAAGCTGCTCAAATTCTGGATACAAAATACAAACCAACAGTGATAGAAAAGCAAAATACTGTTGTTGGACAAGCAGCAGTTGATTTAATAGGAGGAAATCCGCCTGCACGTGTTGGTGAAACCAATTTAGGAAACTTTATCGCTGACGGCATGTTGGCAAAGGCGAAAACAATTAATCCAGATACAGTCATTGCTTTCCAAAATGGGGGCGGAATTCGTGTTACTATCCCTGCTGGAAACATCACATTAGCAAAAATAATGGAAGTAATGCCTTTTGGAAACTCATTAGCAATAATGAAACTGACCGGTGCCGAAATCAAAGAGGCGCTTGAATTCAGTGTAAAAGACGCTCCAAAACCTTTTGGAGGGTTCTTGCAAGTCTCTGGATTGAGGTTCACTTATGACAGTAGAAAACCAGTAGGTGAAAGAGTGTTAACAGTGGAAGTGAAAGAAGGGGACAACTATGTTCCGCTGGATCCTAACAAAACATATGTTGTTGCTACAAATACCTTTACTGCAAAAGGTGGAGATGGCTATACCATGTTCGCTAAAGCTTACAAGGAAGGACGTGTAAGCGAGCCTGGATTTGTAGACTGGGAAATGTTTAAAGACTATATCGCCGCTCAACCAAACAAAACAGTAAATCCATCAGTGGGAGGACGAATCGTTGATATGGCGACTGCCGTAATGCCTGTGAATGCAGCTGATTTCAGCGGAACGGCACAATCTCCTAAAGTTTACAATGGAAACGTTTCTGTTGATGTAACGGGAGTTGCCAAATTAGAGTATGCAACTGTAAAAGGTGATCTTTATTTAAAAGGAAACACTGCGATCGATTTAGACCATGTTACGGTAGAAGGCGAAACATATTTCCTTGACTAAAAATTAAACAGGGCCCCGGGCGAATTGCTAGGGGCTATGTATGGAAGAAAATATGAACATGGAGAGGATAAAATGAAGATAAGGAGTCAAAAGAAACCGTTCAATATTGCAGTCATTTTTGCAATCATCTTGAGTCTATTAGCCCCATTTAATGTAAATGTCTCCAAAGCAGCTAATGTAATTACAGTTGCTGAAGCAATTGCCAATCAAGGCATGAAGGGTGCAACAGTTGAAGGGTATATAGTAGCTTATACTACTGGTAATAAAACATACAGCTCTGATCCTGCTAAATTTAAAGATGATTATAACGTCGCAATTGCAGATTCTGTAAATGAAACGAATCCAGACAAAATACTTCCGGTTCAGTTAACATCGAATTTTCGTAATGAGTTCGGTCTTAAGAGTAACCCGGGTAACATAGGGAAAAAAATTCAGGTAACAGGCTCTCTTGAATTGTATTTTACAGTACCGGGATTAAAATCTCCGACAGCAATTAAATTTGTAGAGGATTCAACCAACCCATCAAAAGTCCAACCAGTTACCGCTTCTCCTGCAGCCGGAGCAGTTGCAGCTGGAACAACAGTAACTCTAACTACAGCGACACCGGGAGCAAAAATCTTTTATACAACTGACGGTTCTAACCCAACAGAAACAAGCACAGAATATACCGGGCCAATAACCATTGACAAATCTTTAACGATTAAAGCAATTGCCACAGCAAATGGGCTTGAAAATAGTGATGTCCAGACTTTTGTTTACACAGTTTTGCAAGAGCAATCGATTGCTGATGTAAGAAAGCAAGCAGTCGGCACACAGGTAAGCACAACAGGAATCGTGACGGCAGTATTAAAAAATACCGTCTATATCCAGGATGAAACTGCTGGAATCGTCCTATACGGTTCAGGACTGAATGTTCAACGCGGAGATAAAGTTCGTGTAAAAGGAACTTTAGCAGAATACAGAACGTTATTGGAAATCAATGTTCAAGCAAGTGATATAGAAGTAATCGGATCAGAAACAGTTCCCAAGCCGCAAGTATTAACAGCAGACCAAATCAAGGAAGACAAAGAAGGTATGCTTGTATCTGTTCACAATGTAACCGTTGAATCTTTATCCGGTGGCAATTATACTGCCAAAGATGGCAACGGGAACGCATTTGTGATTCGTCCGGAAGATGCGAACCTACTTTCTATTAATAAAACCTATGAATCTATTACCGGGGTCTTAGGTGCATTTGATGGGACATACCAGTTAATTCCTCGTGATGCAGCTGATATTATTACCGATTCAAGTAAAGTGCAAGCCATTACAGCGACTCCTGATTCAGGACTAGTGAAGAGTGGCGATAAGGTAACATTATCAACAGCCACAGAAGGAGCAACAATCTACTACACAACAGACAACAGCGAACCTACGACAAACAGCCTCGTCTATAGTGAACCAATTACCATAACTAAAAATACTACTATCAAGGCTTTTGGTGTTAAAGCTGGTTTAACGAACAGTGAAGTAGCTACCTTTAATTACATCATTCAAGACGGAGAAATTCGCATCCATGATATTCAGGGTGCCGGGCATACTTCACCATTAGATGGATCAAATGTAACAGATGTTGAAGGTATCGTAACTTATGTAGTTGACGCTAATAACTTTTATATGCAAGATTTACAGCCGGATAATGATGACAAAACATCAGAAGGAATTTTAGTTTATAAGAAAGGTCATGGCGTAAGTGTTGGTGACGTTGTGAAGGTAACAGGACAAGTAAAAGAATGGTTACTAGAAGGATACCCTGAAAAAGCACAAACAGATTTGACTGTTACAGAAATAAATGCAGCATCAGGATCAATAAAAGTGATTTCAAGAGGACAACCGCTTCCTGCACCAGTTGTAATTGGAAAAGATCGAGCCCTTCCGACTGAAATTATTGATAATGACAGTTTCACTAAATTTGATCCGGAAGAAGACGGAATCGACTTCTTTGAAAGCTTAGAAGGAATGCTTGTGCAGGTAGATAATCCAAAGGTCGTTGCACCGCAAAAATATGGTGAGATCATCGTTGTTCCTGAATCAATTCCAACGAATACAGCAGCTGGTGGATTAAAAATTTCAGAAACAGACTACAACCCTGAAAGAATCATGATTGATATTAATGATGAAAACTACGTGGCAAAAGCGGGAGATCATTTTAATGGCTCAATCAAGGGTGTTGTTAGTTATAGTTTCAGTAACTATAAAGTGTTAAGTAATAAAAGTGATTTACCAACGCTTGTTGAAGGACCCACCGCTCGTGAAACGACAACGATTACTCCAGATCTAGAGAAACTGACAATTGCTTCTTACAATGTAGAGAATTTCTCAGCAAAAACAAATGACGCAAAGGTAACAAAGCTAGCACAAGCAATTGTTCAAAATTTGAAGCAGCCGGATATTATCGGTTTATCAGAAATGCAGGATAATGACGGGGAAACAGACAGCGGAAATACCAATGCGGATCAAAGTTTTGCAAAATTAATCAACAAAATTAAAGAACTTGGAGGACCAGAATACGCTTATACTGATATTGCTCCGGAAAATAATAAGGACGGCGGCGCTCCTGGCGGAAATATTCGCGTCGGTTTTCTTTATAACAAAGACCGAGTATCTCTTGTAAAGGGAACAAAAGGTACTGCTACACAAGCAGTTGGTTTTGAAAATGGAAAGCTGACATTAAACCCAGGCCGCATTGACCCAACAAACCCTGCGTTTGATTCTAGCCGTAAGCCGCTAGCAGCACAGTTTGAATTTAACGGAAAAAGTGTGATCGTAATAGCAAACCATTTCAACTCTAAAAGCGGAGACCTTCCTTTATTTGGAAAAGTTCAGCCTCCAGAATTAAAAAGTGAGGTTAAACGCCTTGAAATTGCAAGAATCGTTAACAATTTTGTAAAGGATGTTAAAACTAAAGATCCGAATGTAAATATTGTCGTATTAGGGGACTTTAATGATTTCGAATTCTCAAATCCTTTAAAAACACTAAAAGGAAACGAGTTAACGAATATGATCGAGAAAGTTCCTACAGAAGAGCGCTATTCATATACGTATCAAGGGAACTCCCAAGTACTTGATCACATTTTAGTATCTAATAACTTGGCACAATCAACAATAGTCGATATTGTCCATATCAACTCATCCTTTATGGAGGTGCACGGACGTGCAAGTGATCATGATCCGGTACTAATTCAGACACAATTAGGTACTGCACAGCCGAAATATGATAAGGTATATAATCTTGTTGGATTCTCAACCAAAAAACTAACGATTCAAGCTACCAACTCTCTAGTCAACATGGACAGCACTTCAGTAATTAGAGAGGGAATCTGGTTAAAGAACTCAGCCACTGTTAAAGGGGAAGGCTTAAAAAATACGAAAATCGTGATCAGCCCAACTTCAAAAGATGCTGTCATTGACTTAAGCGGTGCAGAAGTAAAAGAAGTATTAATCGACAATGCCAATGTAAAAGAGATTAGAGGCGCAGAAAATGTTCAATTATGGACGGTAACGAACGGAGTCGATACCTCTAATATCATATTTAAGGATTCAAAGGGAGAAGTAATGACTTCTCCTTTTTTCAAAAAAGAAAATAAAGTCCCTGTTGTGGGAGCTCGGTGTCTGTCAGAGCGACCGAACAAGGTTGCAACATATAGTAGGTGCGATTCCCACCGAGTAAGAGCAGGTGCACTGCGATCCGAAAAGTAGACAGTATAAATTCAGTTCACGTGAAGGAATCAGAGTGATAAAGCTCTGGTTCCTTTCCTTTTCTCGTCTTTTTCCTAGTGTCTCAGAACCCCGAGAGCCTGTCAAGGAGAGCACTTGACAGCCCCACGGAGTTCTGAGGAGAGGTCGGTAAGACGAGAAGGAGGAAATATAGCCCACTTGTGCTCGTTGTTAACTAGCCTTTGCATATTGAGTCGGTGTCTGATAATGAAGAACACCTTGTATACGTTGGTGGTTGTAATAGCGAATGTAATCATGGATAAGCTGTGTTACCTCTTCCACACTTTTCGTACGTCGCAAGTCCTGCTCCATCTCTGTTTTAAGGTAGGAGAAAAAGCTTTCTATGCATGCGTTATCAAGCGCATTCGCTTTTCTCGACATACTTGGTGTGATCGAAAATGTATCCATCAGCGTTTTCCATCTTGTTGATCGATATGGCATTCCTTGATCTGAATGAAGAATTAAGGAATCCTTGATGTGTCTGATTTCTAATGCATATAATAGGGAATCTTCCACAAGTTGAACATCGTGTGTTGATGAAATCTGATGCCCGATAATTTCATTGTTGTGTAAATCCATAACGGCAGAAACAAATAGCTTTTTATCTTCCACGGCCATTTCCGTGACATCTGTGACCCATTTTTCATTCAAACGTGTCGTGGAAAAGTTTCTTTTTAATAGATTTTCATAAATATATCCAGCGGAAGTTGCTTTTTTCACTTTGGCGGGTTGTTTTCGTTTCATGCGAGATTGACATTTTAATCCTAATTCTCTCATTAGTCGACGTACAACTTTTTCACTTACAGGTAGTTGATATTGATTGTTTAATACTGCGTGAATTTTTCGATATCCATATCTCCCTTTGTGTTCATGGAAAATCAAAGAGATATATTCTTTTAATTGTTGGTCTTTCTTAGACTCTTTTCTTCTCTTCTTCCCCTTTGTTTTCAAGTATTTATAGTAACCAGCTCTTGAAATATTTAGTTTTTCACATATTTTAGCAATCGGGTATTTCGTTTTCAGTTCGTCTACTACTTTGAACTTCGCTGTCTTCCCTCCCTTTTCAGAATTTGCAGATACTTTTTTAAAATTTCATTCTCCATCTCTAGTTCTCGTATGATGAAATCCTTGTCCATTTCAGGATGATTTCTAACTTTTCGTTTTAGTCCTACTTCCCCATACATTTCATACTGATCTATCCATTTATAAATATAGTCAGGATCTGTAATCTCAAGATGATGTGCAATGACTTTTACACTCTCTCCCGCCAAGGCTCTTTGAACGGCTTCCATCTTCAATTCTGGAGAATAGCTTTTATAAGTTCTTTGTTTTTTTGACATGTTCATCGGCTCCTTCCTGTCTTCTGTATGGACATCTTTTTCCCGATTTATACATGTCTACTTTCAAAGGCTCACTCCACTGTCACGCCCCGAAATTTGTCGAAGATTGATAGGAACAGAGAGTCGTTGAGTGGCTCTCTGTTTCTTTTTTTTTTTTTCCGCATCAAACATCATTTGAAACATATATTATACCTTTGAACGCCTCCATTCCGTTTTGGAATGGGGGCGATTTTTGTTTGAGGAGGGAGTCGTATGCCATCGGCAAAGCGCGTGAATATTGTGAGTTTGAAGCTCGTTCGGGAGGCGAGTGTGTTGTGCAAAGAAAGGTAGGTGAAGTCGCCAGAGGATGCGTATGAGCTGCTGAAGCCATTTTTGGTGGATGCGGATCGGGAGGTGTTTGTCGTCGTTTGTTTGGACACGAAAAATCAGCCGACGGCGATTCATGTGTGCCATGTCGGGAGTTTGAATGCGAGCATTGTGCATCCGAGAGAGGTGTTCAAGTCGGCGATTTTGGCAAATGCGGCGTCGATTTTAGTGGCGCACAATCATCCATTGAATAGGTGGACAGTCACGCCCCAAAATATGTTAGGAATGTGAAGAATTAATGTATTAACAAATGGAATATAGGCAATAAATGTGTTGTTTTTTGTGTAAAATTATGTGTATAATATAGATAATAATGCATATACTAAAGAAAGGAGGATGGAAGGTGGGTGTTCATACATTGACAAAAGAACAATATCCTATCGCTAATACAAACACATTGAATTTTTTGAAAACTAATGTTTTAAGTGTTACGGATCTTTCTAGAACAAAAAAATTATCAGAGATACTTGATCGTTTTTCAAATGGAGTCTCAGATGAAGTATTTGTTATTCAAAATGCAAAAAAGAAAGATGCACTAGCTGTAATCGTCGATATAGATTATTTTGAGCAACTGCTTCAAATAAAAGAAGTTGTAGAAGAAGCACTTGATCAAATTGTTATGGAAGAGGCGTATGCACGTAAGAATAAACCTGTAAATCAAACTTTATCAGATATTTTTGATGAAGAAGATATTAATGTAAACGAATTAATGAAATTGCTAGAGGAAGATTGATGTGAAAACACTCGAAGATTTGCAGGAGCTTATTTTAGAAAAATATAATGTCGAACTGAGGTTTGTTGAGGATGTAAAGCAAGATATTAAAGCGATTAATAAAGGACATAGGCAAACCGTTTTATTAGAAATTTTAAGAAGGGCAAAGCAAGGCCCCCTATTTAAGCCGGATGGAGTTGCTGAGTCGTTACATGGGGACTTACATGGTTTTGCAAAGATTAAGTCAAAATCACTAAATATTAGAATTATTTATCGTCCGATTGAAGGACAACCGATAAGAATGGAAATAATTGCAATAGGACCTCGCGATAAGAAAAAGGCATATCGAATGGCTGCGGAACGTTTACAAAAATTCTTTATGGAAATGGGATAGCGGGGTAGCATGCCTGTCACGCCCCGAAGTTTATCGAAGATTGATAAGAACAGAGAGTCATTGAGTGGCTCTCTGTTTCCTTTTTTGCATTTTTGTTGATGTGCTGTGGCATTTTTTGTGGCAGCTGTTGTTGAAATTGCGAGAGTGATAGAAAAATGTTACAATCTCCACAGCAACTACATAAGCAGGGTGGGCGGTTGACCACTTCCCCGATGGAGGGAGGTGGGAATATGACGACGTATGAAGCATTGAGTCTTATTGCGCAATTCAGCTTAGTGTTCATCGGAATGCTAACATTGACTGTCACCATCGTCGTCTATATAAACAAAAAGAAATAACCGTCCCCCCTCGACCAAAGGTGTGAAACGGTTATTTCTTTTTATCTGTTACACATCTAAAGGTCAGCCGCTCTTCTTGAGGCATGTAGTTGCCTGCTGAGTGTTCACCGCACTCAGCTTTTTTTATTTTATGAAATATCTGCTTATATTATACAAATGATATCGCTGGTTTGGCAAGTGCGTGCCTGTCACCCGTCGAGAGAGTAAGTGTCACCCGTTGGTAGCGTGCCTGTCACCCGTCGAGAGAGTAGTTTTGCGTGCAGAGTATCAAAAAATTTTTCTTTCGATGCAGGATTTTGCCCGTTTTTGTCGAAAGGATACGCAAGAAAGTTCATGTGAGGTGAAAAATGTGGGTCGGGCGAGGCGGATTTGGGTGCCGCATTTGTTTTACCACATTGTGTGCCGTGGAAACCGGCGTGATCCGTTGTTTAAAGAAGCAAATGATTTCCGCGCATTTTTATATATCCTCGAACAGCTTCATGAAAACATTCCGTTTGAAATCGCTTCGTATTGCCTCATGACGAATCATTTCCATTTGCAGCTCCGTTCGCAACAGGAATCCATTTCTAAAGTGATGGCACTTATTAATAAACGATACGCCAATTATTATAATACACGTTACGGGTTAACCGGGCATGTGTTTGAAAAGCGTTACTTCAGTAAAATCATTGACGATGATGTGGGCATGTTGGAAGTCAGTCGCTATATTCACCTCAACCCTGTCGAGGCACGTATGGTGCATCTCCCCGAACATTATCGCTGGAGCAGTTTCCATTTTTATCACCAATCTCCCTCATTGCCTTCATTTATGAACATCGACGCACTCCTTCGTTATTTTTCTGGAACGATTGTCGAGAAAAAGAGAGCATATGTGCAGTTTGTGAAAGAAGATGTTGTACCGAACTGCGTCAAGGAGGAATGAAATGAAAGTTTGTAGCATCGGTTTGCGCGGGATGGAAGGGTATCGTGTGCAAGTGGAAGTGAAAGAACTGCCGGGAATGCCTTCTGTTGTGATTGTTGGATTACCCGATACATCGGTGAAAGAAGCGAAGGAGCGAGTCATTGCAGCGTTGTACGCCTTTGGGTGCGATGTGATGAAGCAGAAACTTGTCATCCATTTGTCGCCGCCCGAGCGAAAAAAACAAAGCCCGATGTTTGATTTAGCAATGGCGATTGGCATTTTAAAAGTAAAAGGAAAGCTCGAACAGCCAGTTCCGCCACATATTGCGTTTTTAGGCCCATTATCATTAGATGGAGCGATTCAGCCTGTCGATGGGATGTTACCAGCCATTTTAGCGGCAAAAAAGCTTGGGTTTGAGCAAGTATATGCGCCATACGATCCTACCCTACCCCTTCATCACTTGCAACATGTCAATTGTGTGTTCGTTCACACGTTAGATGAAGTTGTACAATGCTTAAAAGGGCAACAAACGATTTCTCCAACTTTTCATCTTCCTTCAGTCGCTGATGTTCCACAAAACAATCACCGCGATTTTCAACATATCATTGGGCATGAACATGCAAAGTATGCACTTGAAGTTGCCGCAGCAGGGGAACATAACGTGTTAATGATCGGACCGCCAGGATGTGGGAAAAGTTTATTAGCTGAGACGTTTCCGACGATTTTGCCGCACCTTTCCCATGAAGCGCAGTTGGAAGTGCTTAGTTTATACCAACTAGCAGGAGAACCGAAAAACGATTCCTCTCCACCGTTTCGTCATCCGCATCACTCTGCATCATCGGTTGCGTTGATTGGGGGAGGAACACAGCCGAAGCCGGGAGAAGTTTCTCTTGCTCATCGCGGGGTGTTATTTCTTGATGAAATGGCGGAATTTACGAAAAAGACGTTGGACATGCTTCGCCAGCCGTTAGAAACGGGCAAAGTGACGATTAGCCGCGTTTCGTCGACGGTGACGTATCCAGCACATTTTATTTTGATAGGGGCGATGAATCCATGCCCATGCGGATATTTCGGTTCGAAAAAGCGATATTGTATATGTAGCCCGAAACAGATCCGAGCATATCGTCAGCGCATCTCAGGGCCGATTTACGACCGCATCGATATATTGTTATCGTTAGAAGCAGTGGATTTGACTCAAAAATCAAAACAAGTAGACTGTTCGGAAACGATTCGCAGCCGTGTGGAAGCTGCGCGTTTCCGGCAATTCGAACGATATGGGGAAGAAATAACAAACGGCCGTGTGCCGATTGACGTACTGCTTGCGAAAAGTCCATTGACGAAAGGACAGCAACAATTGCTTCAACATTGGGCGGCTACATACGACTGGAGCAACCGCGTGCAAACAAAAATCATTCGCCTCGCTCGCACTATTACCGACTTAACAGGAGCCGATGACATCACCGATGAATCGTTATGGAAGGCGATGGCGTTTCGGAGAATAAGAGAAGGACGGCAAGAAAGGAATATGAAGGGAGGGTGCTGATTGCAATTTTGAGCGGAGATAGGGAGAGTGATTGGCTGCCTATGTTTATTTCATGAAAAATTTGTAGTAAAATAAAGGGAAAGGAAGTGTAATGATGAGCGAGCAAACGGATATTGC
>NZ_JAPSMC010000071.1 GCF_026847645.1 Anoxybacillus sp. J5B_2022 | reverse complement strand
AATAGTTTATTTTTCAAAAAAAATACAAAATTTAAGAGGTGCTGTAAAAAACTTTAAAGACGTACCCCGATTTTTGTCGATTTTACGCGATGAATGATAAGAATGGGATCCAAAGGCCAACTATGGGAAAGCGAAGGTGATTGATTCGTTTGGGCGCGAAGACGAGGTGGATCGCGCTGTCTTGAAGCGTCTGGCCAAAAGCATTCCGCGATTCCTTTCTCCTGACTCGTGAATCGCGGCCGACAGCAAGAGACGAAGGCGAGCGTCTCTTGCTTGGACATTTTTCTTACAAAAACGGAGACCTTGATCAACGAACCGAACTGACGTCCAAACAAGCGCAACTCTTTGCGGCTCTAGGGCTGGAACTTCCTCCGAAGATCCTAGGCATCCATCCTTGCACCTAGATACACGCCCGAAGTGTGCCCAAATGCCTCCTATCCTTTTTGTATCAAAGGGCGAGAGGCATTTTGTTTGCCTAGTAACTGTCGAACTCGGGTTCATTATTCTTCATAAAAAGAAAAAACCTTTCGATACTAAAAAAGGGCATCCCTTCGACAGAGGAACACCCTTTTCTCCCTTACTTCACATCATATCCTTGCTCTTCAATCGCTTCTTTCAGTTTTTCTACGCTTACTTTTGTTTCATCATAATCTACATCGACTGTACCTTCTTGCAAATGTACTTCGACGCGGCTGACGCCATCCAACGCTTGAAGGGCATTGGTCACCGCCGCTTTGCAATGTCCGCATGTCATTCCTTGTACTTGTAATGTAATCGTCATCATCCATTCCTCCTAAAATGTTTATATTTTCACGCGTTTCAAACGAAGCGCGTTTGTCACAACGGATACAGAGCTAAATGCCATCGCTGCCCCAGCGATCCATGGTTCCAACAGTCCAGCAGCGGCTACAGGAATGCCAACTGTATTATAGAACAAAGCCCAGAACAGATTTTGCCGAATGTTTTTCATTGTTTTGCGGCTTAACTCAATCGCTTTCGGAATATGGGCTAAATCCCCACCGACCAAGGTAACATCGGCCGTTTCGATGGCAACATCCGCTCCTGTGCCAATCGCCATACCAATATCCGCTTTGGCAAGAGCTGGGGCGTCATTTATTCCATCGCCAACCATCGCCACACGTTTTCCTTGTTTTTGCAATTCCTCGACAATTTTTGCTTTGTCTTCCGGAAGCACCTCTGCATAGACATGATCAATGTTCACTTGGTTTGCGATCGCTTCTGCTGTCCGTTTATTGTCTCCTGTTACCATGTACACTTCGATACCCATTTGTTTTAATGTTGCAATCGCCTCTTTTGAGCTTTCTTTTACCGTATCCGCGACGGCAATGATGCCGGCAAGTTGCCCATCGATGGCAACGAGCATGACTGTTTTCCCTTGTTTTTCAAGCTCTACCATTTTATCTTCATGCACAGAAATCTCTACAGAGCGCTCCTTCATCAATTTTCGCGTTCCAATAAGGATGCTTTTTCCGTCAATGACAGCTTCAATTCCGTGGCCTGTAATGGCAGAGAAATGCTCCAATGGCTTCATCGAAATCGCTTGTTTCTTCCCGTATTCGACAATCGCATGAGCCAACGGATGTTCCGAAGCGCTCTCGGCCGAAACGGCATAGTCGAGCATGTTTTCTTGGAATTGTAACACATCTGTCACTTCTGGTTTTCCTTTTGTCACTGTTCCTGTTTTATCGAGTAATACGGCATTGATTTTATGCGTTCCCTCTAGGTACTCACCTCCTTTAAAAAGAATGCCATGTTCTGCTCCTTTCCCTGTTCCGACCATAATCGATGTCGGCGTGGCAAGACCGAGCGCACAAGGACACGCAATGACGAGAACGGCGATGGCCACCTCAAGCGCTTTTGCCAAATCACCCGGCGCAACAAAGAAGTACCATATAATGAATGCAACGACAGCAATTCCCACAACAATCGGTACGAAAATACCGGAAATGACATCCGCCATCCGCTGAATCGGAGCTTTCGAACCTTGCGCCTCTTCGACGATTTTAATGATATTGGCAAGTGCTGTATCTTTTCCTACTTTTTCTGCGCGAATGGTCAGTACACCATTTGTATTAATGGTTGCCCCGATCACATAGTCGCCTTCCTTCTTATCAACCGGAATCGATTCACCGGTAATCATCGATTCGTCTACGGAGGATGCTCCGGCGATGACAGTACCGTCTACCGGGATTTTTTCTCCTGGCTTGACAAGAATCGTATCGCCGATCACCACTTCCTCGAGCGGAACCTTTCTTTCCTCCCCATTACGGATAACAGTCGCTTCCTTTGCCTGCAGGCTCAACAACTTAGAGATAGCTTCTGTTGTTCGCCCTTTCGCAAGAGCCTCAAAGTATTTTCCGACAAGCACAAGCGTAATCAAGACGGCACTCGTTTCAAAATATAATCTTGGCATATATTCAGGATTCCCAAGCGTCCGAAAAGCTTCATACAAGCTGTAAAAGTACGCGGCTGATGTTCCAAGCGCCACGAGGACGTCCATGTTAGCGCTCTTGTTTCGTAACGCCCGGTACGCCCCGACATAGAAAGGACCGCCGATGTAGAACTGAACGGGTGTAGCTAAAAGAAGCTGGAACCACGGATTCATTAACAGATGCGGCATCGGCAAGCCGATATCAAACGGCATATGGGCAAGCATCGTATAAAGCAGCGGCAACGATAAGATGATGGAAATGGCGAGTTGCCGTTGTTTTTGTTTAAGCCGCTCTTCTTTCCGGCCAGCATCGTCTTGTTCTTCGTTTCGAATTTGCCCTTTGTACCCAAGCTTTTTGATTTTCTCTAAAATGTCTTCGACAGATGTAACGCCTTCCTTGTATTCGACAACCGCACTGTTTGTCGCCAAGTTTACAGTAGCGCTTGTCACACCTTCCATCCGATTTAACCCTTTTTCAATCCGTGTCGCACATGCCGCACATGTCATGCCTTCAATATCAAGCGTCACCTTTTCTGTCGCAACGCCATACCCCAAATTCTCAATTTTTGTTTCGATATCGGCGATCATTTGCTTCGATGGATCATATTTAATCGTTGCTTTTTCCATTGCCAAATTGACATTGGCTTCTACTCCATCCATCTTATTTAATACTTTCTCAATCCGATTAGCACACGCGGCACATGTCATGCCGGTCACTCTAAGTGTCACATGCTTTTGTTCACTCATAATGCTTCCCACTCCTTTCACTTTGAGAACTGTTTAATGACATCCATTAATTCGCGAATGGATTCTTCTCCGCTTCCTTCGCGGATCGCTTTCGACACACAATGGCTGACATGGCGTTCTAACAAATTCAATCCGACTTTATTTAACGCGGCCGTAATCGCAGAAATTTGCACTAAAATATCGATGCAATACCGATTGTCTTCGACCATTTTTTGCACCCCGCGCACTTGTCCTTCAATGCGCTTCAAGCGCTTGATAATGCTTTCGATTTCCTGTTCCGTTCGTGGAACCATTTTTTTATCCATATTATGATCTTCATAATGGTTCATCAAACATCACTCCTTGAATTACATTATACCGGTAATGGGTATAAATCGCAACTAGGATATCTCACAAATCATGTTCGCCAACAATCCATAATAAACACTAAGTAGGGAAAATCCCATTTTCCACAAAAAATTCACAATTTTATTTTACAGTATCGTTATTAAGATTGAAGAGAGAGGATCGATCAATATGAACGATATCAATGTATTTCTAGCTTTCGGAGCGGGATTACTGTCTTTTATATCCCCTTGTTGTTTACCACTATATCCAGCTTTTTTATCTTACATTACTGGAGTATCCGTTGATGAAATAAAGAAAGAGAATGGGATGCTTCAAAAACGCGCAATACTTCATACATTCTTTTTCTTGCTCGGTTTTTCCGTCATCTTCATCGCTATTGGTTTTGGTACTTCTGTAATAGGAAAATTATTCGTTAATTACCAAGATTTAATCAGACAAATTAGCGCCTTGTTCATTATCTTTTTTGGTCTCGTCATTTTAGGTGTATTTTCACCTTCCTTTATGATGAAAGATAAACGGTTAGTTTTCCGCAACAAGCCTTCCGGTTATTTTGGCTCTATTTTAATCGGCATAGGATTCGCAGCGGGCTGGACTCCCTGCACAGGTCCAATTCTTGTATCAGTGATCGCGTTAGCCGCTACCAAACCGAGTGCAGCCATGTTGTACATGTTCGCATATGTATTAGGGTTTGCTGTACCTTTCTTCATTATGTCATTTTTTATCAGCAAGTTGAATTGGATAAAAAGATACAACGCTGTCATCGTCAAAGTCGGAGGAGTTCTTATGATTATCATGGGAATTCTGCTGTTTTTTGATTGGATGACAAAGATCATTATCTTTTTTACAGGTTTGTTTGGTGGGTTCACAGGTTTTTAATATACTCCCGAAATCCCCCCTTGAGTGAATAGCAACAATTCTTGTTACTGTCCACTCAGGAGGGATCATTATTTAGTTTTTATTGAATATTCGAGATCATGCGATCCATCGTTTCATAAGACATAGGACCTATATACTTATCTCTAATAACCCCGTTTTTATCGATGATATACGAAGTGGGGATCGTTATTGCACCGTATAGATTTCCAATTTCCCCTTGCTCATCAAGCACAACTTTAAATGTCACTCCCTTATTTTTCACAAAATCGTTCACCGCATCAGGACCTCGTTCGCTATTCGTTAAGTTGACTGCTAAAATTTCTACATTGTTATTTTTATTGTTTTCGTAGAACTTTTGCATTTCTGGCATTTCAGCTCTACAAGGCGGACACCAAGTAGCCCAAAAATTCAATATCACCGTTTTTCCACGCAAATCAGACAATTTTATTTTATCCCCTGTAATTGAAAGTAATTCAAAATCCGGGGCAACTTCTCCTTTATTCGTGCCGATTTTTCCCGAATCCAATGAAGTAGACACGACCGGCTTTGGTTTGATCTTTCCTTCTTCCTGTTGATTGTTAAAAATAGAAGCTACAGCAATACTTACCATCATCACACCTAAAGCGAGTTGGGTCATTGCGTTTCTCCGCCCCTTGTTCTCGTCCCCAAGAGCTGCTTCTCTTTCTCGCCTCTCTAACCAATATGAAATACATATAAAAACGATAACGAGAGAGCCATACAACCACACTTCTTTTGATATGATTCCTGTATTTACAAAATATTTTTTATACAGGGCTAGTTCGAATTGGATGAGATGGAACCATATAAGAAGGTGCAATAAAGTTTTTTGAGTTTTGACTCGTGATGCTACTATAAAAAAACAAATCGCTACTATTGCTTGCAAAATGATGAAATAATTTTCTGAATTTTCCATTACCCGGATCCATGCAAAAGTACTAAAATAGCCAAAATATACTGGAACCATTGCCCGCGTATAAGAAGCCACAGGAATATTCTGCTTTTTTACGTATAACCAAGTATAGATGGTGATAAAAACAATCGCCATACTAATGCCAACATATCCCCCGTTAAAATAAAGGATTGTCATCGGATTTTGTAAAACTGAATTCGGATGTAAAACGACATAACTAAATTTCCAAATGAGTACACCGTTAATAAAACTGTTCAAAATTAAATCCATGATGTTTCGTTCTATTTTTAATATCTTAATGCCATAATAAAACATAACATAGCTAGCCAGTAAGCCGCTTACGAGCAAAAGATTTTCGCCTTGAACTACAATATTGCCGAATTGCAATTACGCATCCCTCCAAAATTTTATGTAGTTGGCTTATTATAAATAAAAAATATGAATTTATTATGGAGATAAAAAGAAGTTGTTGACAATGCAATCAACAACTTCCTTCATCTATGAAATGAAAAAAAGGGGGAGCAATAGTAAATCGCATCTCCTGTATAATATAACGACTACAATTTTTTGGATAACTGTTCAAATTCATCTAAAGTGATCTCTCCTTTGGCTAATCGTATTTTCAATATTTCTATCGGAGAGAGTTCTTCTTTACGATCATTGATAAAACGATGTAAGAGATAAAAACCAACGGCGATTAATACAACCCAGAATAACATGATCCCAACCATCATAAAAGAACCTCCAAACATTCCCATTGAGTTTCCCTCCTTTTCCTAACTTTAAAACCAATAAGTGATCGTATCTAATATACCAAGTAAAACCATCACGATTCCGGCTGCTTTTTGAACAATCCCCCCTACCTGCCTTCCTTTTTTCATCAGAGTGCCGCTAAATCCTAAGTACCAAAGGACAAAGATAAAGAAAATAACAGGTACAGAAGTTCCAACGGCAAAGATGCTCGGTAATAGCACCCCATAAGACGTTGAATAGACGAGAGGCATGAGAGTGACAAAAAACAGCATAAACATCGTTGGACAAAAAGCTAATGAAAAGCCAAATCCCATGAAAAACGAACCGATTTTTCCTTTTCGCCATCTCTCAGGCACTTTGAACAAGGTAACGTTCCAATACATTTTAAAAAGCCCTAACAAATATAAGCCTACAAGAATGAGAATGGGACCAACGAGCTTTCTTAACCACGGAAAATACAATGTTAGCGTACTTTGAATCTCTCTCCCCATGAGCCAGACAATCAAGCCTAAACCGGAAAAAGCAACGATTTTACCGAAAATAAATAAAAGCAACTCTTTCCAAGCCATTCCTTTTTGCAAAGACTGATTACTGTATAATGTGATCGCTCCTAAATTACCAGTGAGTTGACACGGAGCCATCGCTCCCACGATGCCAAGAAGAAAGGCTGACAAAATAGGAATCGCTGTCATGCTATTTGCCATATTAAGAAACGGTTGACTTAGAAGGTTACTGATTTGACTCAAGAACGAATACACCCTTCTTCTCACCTTCTTCTTTATCTGATGTTTATATTGTAGCAGTGAATTTTGCAGAAATTGTGGAGCGATATATTTTTCAGTAAGCAAAAAGACATGCACCCGCATGTCTTTTTATATTTTCCCTTTCGATGCTAGTTTTGTCCAGCTTGCACCGTTATTTTTTGTCATGAAAATATCCCCGTTCATCGTCGCAATCACTATTTCGTTGTCATTTGTTGGATTAGAGGTGATATACATAATATAATCTTTTTTATCCAATGCAGGAACAGAAAGAACTTCCTCTTGTTTTGTGTCTAATGATTGTTTGATTAGGATAGGTTTATCGTTCTCTACAGCTGCAAATACAATGAATTTTTCTTGGAACGCAAACGTCGTCGTATTGATTTTTCGAGTAAACCGTTCAAACGTATTCCCATTATCTCTCGAAACAAAAATTCCTTCCGATGTACTAATTCCAACCATATTTTCATCCGTTGGGTGGGCAGCAATCGTTCCCGCTGCAGTTTGCGGCAAGCCGTTCAATTGACTTGGCGACCACGTTTTGCCGTCGTCTTTACTGTAAAATACCCCTTGTCCGAGCGTTTTATTTTCTTCTTGGTTCACAACATAAATGGTATGGCTTTTATAGCCAACGGTCATATAATGAAAATCAGATTCTTTATAAAATCCTAAATTCATCAATGTTTGTCCATTATCAAAACTTTTCACGAGACCAAGTGGATTTCCTAAAGATGAACCTTCTTCCGGATGCCCTGATGAATAAAAGCCGTCGTCTGTAGCCGAAAAGCCCATATAATCATGCTTATTAGAAATCGCTTCATACCATTTATTATTTTGGTAAACGAATAAACCTTCATGTGTAGCAAAGTAAATCGCATTTTGGTTGCCTGCATAACCGATTCCATGTAAATGCTCGATCTTTCCTTCTTTTTTTTCTTGAAAGAAAGGATTATTGGTAACAGATACATTCGATTTTGCTTGTTCTTTGCTTGTAATAAAGGCCTGCTCTTTTTCGTTGGATGATGAACAAGCGCTTAGAAGAAGAATGGATGATGTAATGATGATTGCTTTCGTCATTTTTGTCATGGTCGACTCTCCTTTGTATAATGTAGATTTCGCACATTTTATAACAGATATTTGCAGAATGTATGGAATTGCAAACCCCTTTTTCATTCGTTTAAGCCTTTTTTCGAGTGATTTTCTTCCAAGTAAATATAAATAAAAAAACAGATAGAAGTGTCGATATCACTTTCCCTTGCCATGTCCAATTCATCACTTGATAAACCGAATATGCCTCTAACAAAAGTGCTGGCAGCTTTCCAAGCGAGCTGGCAATGATAAAGATCAGTAAGGAGGTGTGTCCGATCGCTGCCACAAACGTCACAAGTCCCGACGGAACAAAAGGAAGAAGACGCAAAGACAAAATA
This sequence comes from Anoxybacillus sp. J5B_2022, assembly GCF_026847645.1. Taxonomy (GTDB): domain Bacteria; phylum Bacillota; class Bacilli; order Bacillales; family Anoxybacillaceae; genus Anoxybacteroides. The sequence goes on along the minus strand of NZ_JAPSMC010000071.1, from coordinate 5,131 downwards.
AGCGAAAAGGCTTCTACCCCTTCTGCCTCAAGCAAACGTTTCACTTTCGGATAGGAAAACCATTTCGTTTCCGAAAGTTTGTGAAATCCTTTTCGATATAAAACGAAAGAAACAATCGCCCCAACAGCTTCCCCTACAAACGATAAAAAGGTGCCTTTCCAAAAACCGAATACCGCCAAGTTAGCTGCAGTGAGAAATACGCTCGGTACAACGCCTAAAATACTGATCACAATATTGATCGCAATACTAATGAGATAAGCAACGCTTTCATATGTATGAAACAATGTTATGAGCTTCTCTTCCATTTCTTTTTACCTTATCCCCCCCATTTATATCCTACACCCCAAACGGTTTGCAAAAATTCATCGATTGGAAAACCAGCTTGGCGGAGCTTTTCCCGAATATTTTTCACATGCGAATCGATTGTCCGTTCTTCTGTATTGGCGTTATACCCCCATAATGTCACGATGAGTTGCCCTCGGCTAAATACCCTGTTTGGATTTTTGAGAAAAAGTCCTAAAATGGCAAACTCTTTTGGCGTGAGAAAAATATCGTGCCCAGCATATTGGACTTTATGCTGCGCTTCATCCCAAACTAAGCCGTTAAACTCCAGTTTCGCTTGTTTTCCTACAGAACGGCGCAATACCGCTTCGATCCGAGCGAGCAGCTCAGATTCGTCAAATGGTTTTGTAATATAATCATCTGCTCCGATTTTCAACCCTTGGACAACATCTGTCGTTTCTCCTCTTGCTGTTACCATAATAATTGGGACATTCGAAAACTCTCGTATTTGTTTGCACATTTCCCATCCGTCCATCTCTGGCATCATCACATCAAGCAAAACGAGATCCGCTTTATTGTTTTCCAAATAGCGGATCGCCGCTACCCCTGACTCGCATTTCACACAACGGTACCCTTTCGGTGCAAGATACAGCTCTAATAAATCTAACATTCGTTTTTCGTCATCAACCAATAAAACCGTGTACACCTTCATCCCCTCCTGGCAATGTAATGATCATGTTTGTCCCTTTTCCGAATTGGCTCGTTGCGTAAATCGAACCGCCGTGCGCTTCGACAATTTCTTTCACAATCGCCAATCCTAATCCCGTCCCTCCACTTGTTCTCGATCTTGACTTGTCGACCCGATAAAATCGTTCAAAAATATGCGGCAAATCTGCTTCAGGAATTCCTATTCCTTCGTCGGAAATCATGATCATCACGTTCTTTTTCTCCATTCTTACATCAATGGAAACGGTAGAACCTTGATGAGAATATTTTAACGCATTGTCTAAAAGGTTGATCATCACTTGTTCAAAACGCTGTCGATCAATATGGACAGTAATGTCTTCATCACAGCGGTAGACAAGCGACATATTTTTCGCCTGAAACGCGGGATACATTTTCACGTATATTTTTTTTAAAAAAAGGCACAGTGGAGTTGGCTCTTTCTCGATTTGAAACGAATGTTGATCCATTTTCGCAAGCTCAAACAAGTCTTTCACTAATTTTTGCATATGCTCTGCTTCCTCATAAATAATGGACAAATATTTTGCTCGTTCTTCCTCGGCGATGTTCGGTCTGCGCGCAATGTCCGCATATCCTTTGACATACGTCAACGGAGTACGAAGTTCATGAGAAATACTAGCGAGAAATTCGTTTCTTTCTTTTTTTAAGTATTCTAAATCCTTTGCCAATGTTTGAATCGCTTTTCCTAACTGTGCCAACTCATCTTCTCCTTTTACTTGCAGGCGGACAGAAAAGTCCCCCTTGCTCAGTTTTTCGGTCGCTTGTTTCATCCGAATGAGCGGAATGGTAATGATTCTTGATAAAAAAGCAATCGTCATAATGGTCAAAAAAACGGAAAGAATGCCCACGACTAGAAAATGATGTTTTAGCCTATCAATCATGTTTTGAATAGAATCCGTATTTTGAAACATATAGACATACCCTTTGATCTTGCCGTCAATCCGAATCGGGCTTACTGTCGAAATATACGACTCTCTTTGCCAATTTTTTTGCACAATCATTCCGCCATAGGGAATGTTTTTATTTGATTTTTTTATTACTCTTTTAGCAAATGGTAAAATATGATCTGAAAAATATAGTATCTTCCCCTTGTCATTGGTAATAACGACGTCGGTCTCCGCTTCCGACTCCATCATGGTGACATGTTCTAACGTAGAAGGGTGATAGCTTTTTTCCAATACATCACGGTGATTGTTCCCTCTCGCTAACAGCTGCTCAAATTCTTCATTAATTCTAGCGTTAACGAGTGTCACATATAACGACGCAAATAAAACCGTTTCGATTCCTAACACAAAGACAAAAAATAATAGCCCTAACTTAAACGAAATTTTTCGCACGTTTGTCCCTTCCTTATAAGAGCTCATTATTACTTTTATGTAGAGCGCTTTTTATTTTACGACATAAATTTGCAGAATCGATGGATTTTACAGTGAAAAATACACACGAATATTGCCTTGCAAATATCATACAACAATAGGCGGACGAAAAAAACACTGTAGTTTTAAGCCTACAGTGTTTCAATAACTGATCTTTACATCATATACTCCTTGTTTCATCATTTATTGATTCGTTTTGCTATTATTCATCATATGTTCCATCATTTGATCCATCATTTGATCCATATTTTTAGTATTTCGACACTGTTCATACATTTTTTGTAATTGTTCCTCTGAGAAGTTTGGATGCATTTGTTTCATCATTGGCAACATTTCTTTCCAATCTTTATTATCGTTTTTGCTTGCTGCAAAAACAGCTGTAGCTAATACAAAAGCTGAAACAAGTACGAGCAAACCTGAAATAAATTTTTTCATTTTTTCAACACCTCCATCCTTTTCTGGTTTTAGAATAAAGGAAAAGTATGGAGAAAGTGTTCATAAACATTTACAAATTTTTGTAACGAATTATCATTAGTAATTAGATATTTTCAAAAATCGATTAGAATTTCTAATGGCCTAATGGCTCTGTCATCATAATCATACTTTGTTGCTTACATGTTTCTTAAACAACATGAATCATTACAAATTAGCTTGTAGAAGTTGTATGTGATGATATGCGAATAATTCAAGAACCTTTGATGTTAGTTGAATGCCATATGTTTGCATCATCATATTAACACCACAAGTTTCAAAAATAAAAAAAACAGCTTGCTCGGCTTGCAAGCTGTTTTGCGTATATAGATTTACGTGCTTCTAATGCCCTGCATGTCCTTCTCCGGTTGCCGGAACAATTTCGAGCTTTTCGTCAATAATTCCTTGCGTTTGATAAGGGATGGAGCGGAATGTACCAGATAAAAATGCATGGTTATACGGTCCCTCTGTTGGATCATCCGTAAAAGTTGGTTTTAAACGAGCTAAAAATTCGTATACGTCCTTTGTTAATGTCCCATTCTCTAGCCATATTAAAGGTGCGTGTTTTCCTAGATGGGAAAACGGTGCAGCCGCAATCGCTAGTTCAGGGGTTTTCGTTGAAATAAATGATACGCCATGCCCCGGATTATTTAGCCCCCAGCCAAATTTTGTTTTTTCATCTTTATAAGTAGCAAAAGAAACGGATTGTTGCACCGGTGTATCGCCTGCGATTCGGACAACAGTGCCAAATGATTTTAGTTCGTTTTCCACTTCTTTAGAGATTACTGATTCGGGACCTAAAAGATATATATTTGCTTTTCCTTTTCTTTGCTGTAACGCCTCTTTTGTTGGCTGTGGAATTTCATTCGAAGAGACGTACAGTAACGGTTCTTCCATGTGGGCAATCCAATTGGCAGCTATAAGAGTGTACAATTTTGCCTTATCTTCCAAAGAACCAATAATCACACTTTGTGGAGTCTTGCCGGCAATGTCGCTGTAAAATTGGTCAATTTCTTTCGCAAACGCAGCTGGATCTGTTTCACTAATTTGTTTCATCTTAAAATTCTTTAATTTATCTAGTTCGCTTTTCTTGAGATTTCCCATCACTGTGATTTGCGTACCGTCAGCTGTGCCTAAAGGTTGAAGACGGTTTATTTCCTTTAAGACGGCATCCGGTATTTTTTGATCTTTTGTAAATAAAACAGGACCGTTGTTCGGATGATGAATTAAGTCTACACTTGCCAATGCGATTTGCCAACTTTCAACGGGCACTAAAATAATTCCGCCGGGCTGGTTTTCTTTATGAGTGGCAGGCCAAACCGTTTGTGAAACCATGACGGATAACTCAATAGGATCATCTGTGTTGATACGGGTAACGTTTTTCGTCGCTGTTATCATGATGTTTTGGTTCGCTAAACGGTTGAAAGAACTCGGTGGCTTCGCGAACTCCATTTCATTTGTTTTGTTATCTTTGTCTTTATCATTGGCGGACATATCCATATTTGCACCATCCATTTTTTTTACCCCCTGATTCATCTGATTATGGTCATTGTTTTGATTGTTACATCCAGTAATGATAAAGACAGGTAGCATAGCTACTAGGGCTCCCCTACGTAATTTACTGATCATGTGTAATCCTCCTTGAAAGAATCTTTTCTTTATTGTATTTATCCCCATTTGTTATTACTTTTAAACTTTTCCCAAATTCCATAAAAAAAAAGCCTAATAAAAGGCTTTTTATCAAAAAACAATGTGATTTTCACTTTATTTTATTTACACTCATTGATGCAGGATATCAATCTTTTTTCAATATCCTCGGCTAAGTGTTCCAATTGTTCATTATTCATCATGCTGATCAACATGGTTGGTTTTGGCATCCCAATTTTTGTCGTTTCATTTTCTTTATACACCACGATTTTGCATGGCAAAAAATAACCTGCCAATAAATTTTCAGAAAGTACACGCGCTGCCTCTTGAGGATTGCATACTTCCAAAATCACAAACGGTATTTGAAAATCGAACCCTTTTTCTTGAAGCTTTTCCGTGACGCTAAATTTCCACAAAACTCCGAATCCTTCTCTTTTTAAACTCTCCTCCAATATTTCCATCGTTTCATTCATTTCCCTTTGTACTTCAACCGTATAATGAAACACTTTCATCAACCACCTTTCTCCAACATATTTTTGTATGCTATTCCACTTAGTTGTATGTAAAACTTAATAATAATATAACATAAAAGCCAAGTGTGTACTAAAAGC
>NZ_JAPSMC010000070.1 GCF_026847645.1 Anoxybacillus sp. J5B_2022 | reverse complement strand
TTTCGTTCGTCGTCGGAATCATACTAATTCGATAAAAAATGCAAAAATCCTTTTATTTTTTTGCGAAACAGGAAAGATTAAAAAATGAATGCCGAAACGAAAGGATGACGACCGTGAGAAATAGTGAGAAGGGAGAGTTCGTTCATCAACAAGGGGGCGAACTGTTTCATGTCGATTTTCATGAATTTATTCGCAAAGAACCGGACGCTACGCCTTATGAGCTAGCAGCGGAGTTTGGCTTGACGCTTCGCGACGTCCAGAAGTTAAAAAAGCAACTGTTTCGCTCATAAATGCGTTTTCTCGCTTGACAAACAGCAGATTCATTCGTAACATAAAAAATAAAATTGGGAAAAGCCGATGATGGAGAAAAGTAGTTAAGAGTACACATGGCCAGAGAGGAAATGCCATAGGCTGAAAGCATTTCTCCATGATGACTTAACGAACGAACACTCCGTAGGCTTCTCTTTGAACGCAACCGCTAGTAGAAGAGAACGCGTACCGGGCGTTATCGGGGCAAAGTGGAAGCATTTGCTTCAATTAGGGTGGCACCACGGGAACAACACTCTCGTCCCTATGTTTTTCATAGGGAAGGGAGTTTTTTTATTGGCTAACCGCCATCGGTGTGAGGCGCTCCGCTTTTTTGTTAAGCGGGTAAGCTGCCTCGGTAGGAGCTTTGCACTTTTCTTTATTTACATAGAAAACTAGGAGGTTGCAGTATATGTCGTTTCAAATTCCACGAGGAACGCAAGATATTCTGCCTGGAGAAGTTGAGAAATGGCAATATGTCGAACAACTAGCACGCGATATTTGCCGGCGTTACAACTACCAAGAAATTCGCACGCCGATTTTTGAGCATACGGAATTGTTTTTACGCGGCGTTGGCGATTCGACCGATATTGTGCAAAAAGAAATGTACACGTTTGAAGACCGCGGCGGCCGAAGCATTACGCTTCGACCAGAAGGAACCGCAGCGGTTGTTCGCTCATTTGTCGAAAACAAAATGTATGGCCAGCCTAATCAGCCAGTGAAATTGTATTATATAGGGCCGATGTTTCGCTACGAGCGGCCGCAAGCAGGACGATTCCGCCAGTTCGTGCAATTTGGCGTCGAGGCGCTCGGCAGCAACGACCCAGCGATCGATGCAGAAGTCATCGCGCTGGCAATGAACGTCTATCAGTCGCTCGGTTTAAAGAAATTAAAACTAGTCATTAACAGCCTTGGTGATGTGGAGAGCCGAAAAGCGCACCGTCAAGCGTTGATCGATCATTTTCAAGGCCGAATTACCGAACTTTGTGAAGACTGCCAGGCGCGCCTTGAGAAAAATCCGATGCGCATTTTAGACTGCAAAAAAGACCGCGATCATGAGTTAATGGCGACTGCGCCGTCCATTTTAGACTATTTAAATGAGGAGTCACGTACGTATTTTGCGAAAGTACAAACGTACTTGACGAAATTAGGCATTCGTTTTGAAGTCGATCCTCGTCTTGTCCGCGGCCTTGATTACTATAACCATACGGCATTTGAAATTATGAGCGAAGCGGAAGGATTTGGTGCGATTACTACGCTGTGTGGCGGCGGGCGTTATAACGGGCTTGTGCAAGAAATTGGCGGGCCGGAAACGGCAGGAATCGGTTTTGCGCTCAGCATCGAACGATTGCTTGCTGCATTACAGGCGGAAGGCATTTTGTTGCCGATATCGGCACGAATCGACTGCTATGTCGTTGCGTTAGGCGAAAAAGCGAAAGAGGAAGCAGTTTCCCTCGTGCATGCGCTCCGCCAAGCGGGCATTACAGCAGAAAAAGACTATCAAGACCGGAAAGTAAAAGCGCAGCTGAAAGCAGCAGATCGTTTGCAAGCGCAATACGTGGCGATTCTCGGCGACGATGAACTAGAGAAGCAGATTATTAACGTGAAAAATATGAAAACGGGCGAACAAACGGAAGTGCCGCTCGCTTCATTTGTCCAATATGTAAAAAATGCATTAGTATAGGAGGGTTAGGAATGTTTGGAAGGACGTATTATTGTGGAGAAGTTAGTGAACAAGCGGTTGGCGAGAAAGTGACGTTAAAAGGATGGGTGCAAAGACGCCGCGACCTTGGCGGATTGATTTTCATCGACTTGCGCGACCGCACGGGCATTGTGCAAATCGTCTTTAGCCCAGACGTATCAGCCGAGGCGCTGCGTGTAGCGGAAACGATTCGCAACGAATACGTCTTGGACGTGGAAGGCACCGTTGTGCGTCGCGAAGCAGGGCAAGTGAACCCGAATTTAGCGACTGGCAAAATTGAGGTGCATGTTGAGCGTGTCACGATTTTAAACGAAGCCAAAACACCGCCATTTATGATTGTCGATGACACAGATGTGGCAGAGGATGTTCGCCTAAAGTACCGCTATTTAGATTTGCGGCGTCCGGTGATGTTTCAAACGTTCAAAATGCGCCATCAAGTAACGAAAGCGATCCGCGACTTTTTAGACGAAGAAGGCTTTTTAGAAGTGGAAACGCCGATTTTAACGAAAAGCACGCCGGAAGGAGCGCGTGACTACTTAGTGCCAAGCCGCGTTCATCCAGGCGAATTTTACGCGCTGCCGCAGTCGCCGCAAATTTTCAAGCAGCTATTAATGGTCGGCGGTTTTGAGCGATATTACCAAATTGCGCGCTGTTTCCGTGATGAAGATTTGCGGGCTGACCGTCAGCCAGAATTTACACAAGTCGATATTGAAACATCATTTATGAGCCAAGAAGATATCATGGCAATGGTCGAGCGAATGATGGCTCGCGTCATGAAAATCGCGAAGGGAATTGACGTTGTTCTTCCGTTTCCGCGCATTTCTTATGAGGAAGCGATCGCTCGTTACGGTTCCGATAAGCCAGACACTCGCTTTGGCATGGAGCTTGTCGATGTATCTGAGCAAGTGAAAGGCTGTGGCTTTAAAGTATTTGCCGGCGCGGTCGAAAACGGCGGGCAAGTGAAGGCGATCAACGTCAAAGGAGCGGCTGACAACTATTCGCGCAAAGATATTGACGGATTAACGGAGTTTGTTGCTCGCTACGGGGCAAAAGGGTTAGCATGGCTTAAAGTTGAGGGGGATGGACTAAAAGGGCCGATTGCGAAGTTTTTTACAGAAGCGGAGCAGGCAAGCCTTATGCAGGCGTTGGCAGCAGAAACAGGAGACTTGCTATTGTTTGTGGCGGATAAAAAACCGGTGGTGGCGGATGCACTCGGGGCGTTGCGGTTGAAGCTCGGAAAAGAGCGAAAGCTCATCGATGAAACAAAGTTTAACTTCTTATGGGTCACTGATTGGCCGCTTTTAGAGTATGATGAAGAAGAAGGGCGCTATTATGCGGCACATCATCCGTTTACGATGCCGGTGCGCGAAGATTTGGCGAAGCTAGATACTAATCCGGCGGAAGTTCGCGCGCAAGCGTATGACCTTGTATTGAACGGCTATGAATTAGGTGGCGGTTCGCTCCGGATTTTCGAGCGCGATGTGCAAGAGAAAATGTTCCAAGTGCTCGGATTTACGAAAGAAGAAGCGCGGGCGCAGTTTGGCTTTTTACTAGAGGCGTTTGAATACGGCACACCGCCGCACGGAGGCATCGCGTTAGGGCTTGACCGTCTTGTCATGCTCCTTGCCGGGCGCACGAACTTGCGCGATACAATTGCGTTTCCAAAAACAGCAAGTGCTAGCTGCTTGTTAACCGATGCGCCAAGCGTGGTCAGCACCAGCCAGCTAGAAGAACTGCACTTAGCGGTCAAAGTCGAAAACGCCAGTCACGCGTAATATGTAACCGGAATGTCATGAAAAAGTAACAATTGCTTATTTGTACACGCATTGAAAAGACGTTAAAAATGTGCTATGATACATTCAAAGCAAACAGTCCTGATGTGTTCGTCGTATAACCTTATTGTTTTGACCGAACAATAAGTTATACGGGAGTCCGGAGTTTTCAAGCGGCGTACATGCCTCTCACTTGAGGACGTACAAACCTTGAAACAGGGCACCCACCTGCTGGGAGCGGGTTCAAAACGAAGGCATCGACGGCACGATTGGGACTTCCAACTCCGAATGAATCCCTTATGTGAAGCACATGCTTTACATAAGGGTTTTTGTTTTGGTAAGAAAAAATCCGATTGAAATACTTGCTTTAATTGTGTAGGATAGTAGCGGTACAAAAATGATGAATGTGATGGAGGGTGTCATGCTGCATCAGTTTTCACGCAATGAGTTGGCGATTGGAAAAGAAGGACTGGAAAAGTTAAAAAAAGCGACCGTCGCTGTATTAGGAATTGGCGGCGTTGGCTCGTTTGCCGTCGAAGCGCTGGCGCGTTCGGGCGTTGGTCGGCTTGTGCTCGTCGATAAAGACGATGTGGACATTACGAACATTAACCGGCAAATTCATGCGCTGCTTTCTACGGTCGGCAAACCGAAAGTGGATTTAATGAAAGAGCGCATTGCTGACATTAATCCTGAATGTGAAGTCATTGCGCTTAAAATGTTTTACACAGAAGAAACGTACGAACAATTTTTTAGCTATGGTCTAGACTTTGTCATTGATGCTTCCGATACGATTACGTATAAAATTCATTTAATGAAAGAATGTTTAAAGCGAAACATTCCGATCATCTCCAGCATGGGAGCAGCAAACAAAATGGATCCGACTCGCTTCCGCATCGCGGATATTTCGAAAACGCATACGGACCCGATCGCAAAAGTGATCCGTACGAAATTGCGCAAAGAAGGAATTAAGAAAGGGATTCCGGTCGTGTTTTCCGATGAAAAACCGATCATTATTCGCGAAGAAGTTCGCAAAGAAGTCGGCAACGATCAAGCGACGATTCGTAAGGCGAAAATGCCGCCTTCCTCTAACGCCTTTGTGCCGTCGGTAGCGGGGCTCATCATGGCATCATACGTCGTACGGGAATTGTTGAAAGATGTGAAAATTTATCGCGTTGGAGAAGAATAACGAACTAGGGGGCACCGAACACGAGGGGACCCCTTTTTTACATTTTTATAGTAACAGTTGAAAAGAAAAACGAAATTGTTTATATTGATGATATAACGACCGTTCAGTCATGTATATTCAAGAACAAACGGTCAGTCTACATACGCCATGATAGAAAGGACGGGAACGATGAATTTTTTAACACGGTTTAGCTTAAAAAATGCGGTTGCGGTGTTTATTATCTCATTTCTTCTTATTTTAGGGGGGTTATACTCTTTTTCTTCTTTAAAAGTCGATTTATTGCCGAACATCGAATTTCCGCAGCTATCGATTGAAGTCGTCTATCCGGGCGCTTCTCCAGAAGACATTAACGAGCAAGTGACTTCTAAGCTAGAAGAAAAGTTTAAATCGATTGAAGGCATGAAAAAAATGCAAAGCTCTTCCTATGAGAGCATTTCCATCATCAACCTTGAATTTCCGTTCCGTACCGATATGAACGACATGGAGCGGCAAGTCGATACGATCATTAAAGATACAAAGCTTCCGGATAACGTGCAAACGAAAATTAACCGTTTTTCGTTCGGGACATTCCCGATTTTTAATATTTCGTTATTTGCGAAACAAGGGGTTGATTTGCAGAAGGTATTAGAGCGGGATGTCATTCCGGAGCTCAATAAAATTAACGGCATCAACTCTGTTTCGGTCGGCGGCATGAAAGAAGAGGTGGTGCAAATTACGGTTGACAAACAAAAAGCCGCGCAGGCCGGTCTTACACTATCACAAATTAAAGACCAAATTAACGAAAAATTTCTATCGTTCCCAGCTGGAAATGTCAATACCGATACGTTGCAAATTCCTGTGCGCGTGCAAGAAAAGCTCGACACGGTCGAAGCGCTAGAGAACATGACGTTAACGTCACCAATCGCCCAACAGGCGACCTCTTCATTCCAAGGAGGAGCAATGCGGTCAATACCGCCAATTAAGTTAAAAGATGTGGCAAAAATCGAAACGATTACCGACCAACCAGAAAAAACTCGTTACAATTTGAAAGATTCGTTGTCCATGGCCGTCACGAAAAAACAAGATGCGAATACGGTCGAGGTGGCGGATAAAGTCATTAAGGTGCTAGATGCTCATAAAGACGAATTCAACTACGCGATTGGCTTTGACTCTGCAGAAGGCATTAAAAAATCGGTTGAATCGCTTGTGCGTGAAGGATTGTTAGGTGCGTTATTTGCCTCGATCGCCGTCCTTGTCTTTTTGCGTAACGTGCGGGCAACGATTATCGCGATTGTTTCCATTCCGTTGTCCTTAGTTGTGGCATCGATTTTCTTGCATCGCCTTGATATATCGCTGAACGTGATGACACTTGGCGGCATGGCGGTCGCAGTTGGCCGCGTCGTCGACGACAGTATCGTCGTTATTGAAAACATTTTCCGGCGCGTCCGCAAATCGAAAGCGGGTATGAGCGATGAATTAGTGCAAGATTCGACGAAAGAAATTTTAAAAGCGATCACGTCATCGACGATTACGACCGTCGTGGTGTTCTTGCCGCTCGGCTTTGTCGGCGGCATTACAGGCGAATTTTTCTTGCCGTTTGCCCTAACGATCGTTTTCTCGCTCTTTTTGTCCCTTTTAGTTGCTGTGACGATCGTTCCAATTTTAGCAAAATTTTCATTCAAAAAAGTGCCGCCAGAAGAAAAAGAAGGGGCATTGCAACGGTTTTACGGGCGCGTCATTGCTTGGGCATTGAACCATAAATGGATCGTATTGCTTTCATCGATTGTTTTGCTTGTCGGCTCCCTCGCGCTCGTTCCGAAACTCGGTTTTACGTTCTTGCCGAACGAAGAGCAAAAGACGCTTGTCGCTAGCATTGAACTGCCATCTTCTACTTCGCTTGAAAAAACAAACGAAGTGTCGTTGAAGGTAGAAAAAATGTTTGCCGACCGAGCGGAAATTAAAGATGTGACAGCAGGCGTCGGAAGCCGCGATTTCCGCACAGGACTGAAACGGTCGAACCAAGCGAATTACTTCATTCGCTTAAAAGAAGGCGTCAGCGTCGCGCCATTTATTAAAACGCTCGAGAAAAACATGCAAGCCATTGCCGACGAAGAAGCACCAGGCACAAAAATTGGCGTACAAGAACTTAGTTCTGGGGGCACGCCTTCGAACAACGATGTCAACATCGACTTATATTCAAACGACCTCGCATCTTTACAAAAGGCGGCGAAAGATGTAGAAAACTACATGAATAAGCGGAAAGACTTAAAATATGTGACAAACAACTTTGCCGACCAGCAAAAACAAGTGATCGTTCAAATCGATCCGGCGAAAGCCGCTGATTATGGCGTATCTGGGTTCCAAGTGCTCGGCACGATTGCTGATGCGACGAGACCAGTTCAAGTCGGAACGCTTAAGCTTGACGGTGTTGACCGGACAGTGCAGTTGTCATACGACAAAGGAATCGATTCGGTTGATGCGTTAAAAAATACGCTTCTTTTCACGAAGCGTGGCCTTGTCCCAGTTTCTGCGATTGCGGACGTGAAAGAAGTCGATACGTATACGTCGATTCAAAAATTGGATGGAAAAGTATTTGCCCGCGTATCGGCGCAAATTGTTGGCGATAATATTCAAAAAGTGACACAAGATGTTATCGATCATGTGAAAAAAGACGTGAAGCTACCGAAAGACGTTTCATTTGAGGTCGGCGGTGGCAGCGACGAAACGGTGGAAACGTTCCAACAGCTCGGTTTAGCGATGATCGTAGCGATCGGCCTTGTGTACATTACGATGTTGATTACGTTTGGCAAGGCAAGAATCCCATTCATCATTTTGTCGTCGCTCATTTTCGTGCCAATCGGCTCGCTTCTCGGTTTGTATCTCGCTCATGAGCCAATGTCGGTGAGCGTGATGATTGGGCTGTTAATGCTCATCGGGATTGTCACGACAAACGCCATCGTGCTCGTTGATCGGATCGGGCAAAACCGTGAACAAAAAGGAATGACGGTGCGCGATGCCCTTATTGAAGCAGGCAAAACGCGGCTGCGTCCGATTTTAATGACGGCGTTTGCAACGATCACGGCGCTCATTCCGTTAGCGCTCACGAAAGCGTCCGGAACGTTGATCTCGAAAGGATTAGCGATTACCGTCATCGGCGGGTTAACGTCATCGACGTTGTTAACGCTTGTCATTATTCCGGTGATGTATGAACTATTTTTCTTCCGCGAAGTGAAAAAAGAACGAAGCGCATAAATCATCATAGGCTGACTCAAACAGGGTCAGCCTCTTATGCTATAATAAAACAAGGAAAACAGAGATAAGGAAGGGACAGCGTTGAGCAAAAAAGAAACGATTATTCAAGCAGCGATGAAGTTGTTTGCTGAAAAAGGGTATCACGCTACATCGATGCAAGAAATTGCCGAACAAAGCGGGATGGCCAAAGGTTCTATTTATAACTACTTTAAGTCAAAGGAAGAAATTGCCGTTTCGATTTTTCGTTATCATTATGAAATGTTATTTCGAAAATTAGAACAAGTAGCAAAAGATAATACATTATCAGCGCGGGAAAAGTTTGAAAAACAACTTTTGCTTCAAATCGAAGAGTTCGTACGGCGAAAAGAATTAGTCGGAATGCATATAGGGGAACAAGCAGCCAAAATCAACGACGAAGTACATCAGCTTGTTTTTCGCATTCGCGCCCAAACGATCAACTGGTATCGACAAGCGATCATCGATATATACGGAGAGCGGCTTCGTCCATTTGCCCTCGATTGTGCGACGATGCTCAATGGCATGTTAAAAGAATATATGTTTTATATGGCAATCGAACAAAAAGAGTTGCACTACTCCGCGCTCGTGCCGTTTGCTTTGCGGCGCTTAGACGCGATTGTGGCAAGCTTTACCGAGCAAGATGTCCCACTTTTGACGGATGAAATGATGAAGGACTATCTTCATGTGGAACAAAGAAGGAAGGAAGAAGAGCGGCAGCACATTGTCGCTTATATCGAGGAAATCATTGAGGCGCTGGCAAATGACAATTCGTCGGAAAACGATGTCCTCCATTCGTTGAACATGCTAAAACAAGAGTTTTCGCAAACGGAGGGTGCGAGAAAATTTATGGTCGAAGCGTTGTTACTGTATTTAGAACGGCTACACATTCCGTTATGGAGCGAATTAACAACCGCCATTCATCGCTATTTTGCGCTATAGTTCTCTGCGGTATTGTGCAGAGAGCTTTCTATTTTTCATTTGGCTGGAGGTGAGAAGACGATGCTTTTTGCACAAGAACCGCTAGCTGTCCGCATGCGACCGCGAACGATTGATGAAATTGTTGGACAAACGCATATCATTGGGCCACATACCGCATTATACAAAATGATTCATAACGGTTACGTTCCGTCGATGTTGTTGTACGGCGAGCCAGGTGTCGGGAAAACGTCTTTGGCGTATGCGATTGCTGGTACGGTGAACCGAGAATTTTTTGCGTTAAATGCAACGACATCGGGAAAAAAAGAAATGGAGGAAGTTGTCGCAACAGCGAAAATGGTCGGCAACGTTATTTTGTTTATTGACGAAATTCATCGCTTTAATAAAGCGCAGCAAGACTATTTATTGCCCAACATCGAAAACGGGCTGATCACGCTGATCGGCGCTACGACGGAAAACCCGTTTCATGAAGTCAATCCGGCGATCCGCAGTCGGTGCGGACAAATAAAACAGTTAAAGCGGTTGACACCGGAGGAAGTGGTCATACTGCTTAGACGAGCGCTACAAGATAAAACGCGCGGGCTTGGGGCGTTTTCCGTTGACATTAACGATCGTTTATTGCAGATCATTGCTGATGGAACAAACGGCGATGCCCGTTCCGCGCTCAATGTGTTAGAGGCGGTCGTATATGCAGGGAAGGAAAAAGACGGACGCATCGTCGTCGATGAACAGACAGTGCTTGATTGCGTTGAAAAAAAAGGATTCACTCATGATAAAAAAGGAGATACGTATTATTCGCTTTTATCCGCTTTCCAAAAAAGCATTCGTGGCAGCGATGTCGACGCAGCGCTTCATTATTTGGCAAGACTATTAGAAGGGGGAGATTTAGCGGCGGTTTGCCGTCGGCTTCTTGTCATTGCGTATGAAGATATTGGCTTGGCGAATTCGTTGATGGGTGTCAAGGTGAATGCCGCTATTCAAGCGGTGGAACGGCTCGGTCTGCCGGAAGCGCGCATTCCGTTGGCGGTTGTAACCGTTGAATTGTGTCTTTCAGCAAAATCCAATTCAGCATACAAAGCACTCGACAAAGCAATCGCTGATGTGCAAAAAGGAAAAATTGGCGACATTCCTGCGCATTTAAAAGATGCGCACTACGAAGGAGCAAGCGTGTTAGGGCACGGAAAAGGGTATTTATATCCCCACGACTATCCAAATAGTTGGGTATCACAACAATATTTACCAGACGGACTAGAAGGGGTGCAATATTATCACCCGAAAGAAAACGGCGAGGAAAAGCATTATGCCAAAGTGTACAACAGACTGTGTGATTTAAGGCGCAAGCAATGAAGGAATAGAAAAAGTATGGTATAATGTTTGCGATTATTCTTTAACGAGCATAGATGAGATTGCGTATGTGGCAGAGCTATTTATGATGCCGTTTGGCATTATGTTAACGAGTAAAGCAGGCAGGAGATATAGTATCGCGATAGGCACGTGGGAAGTCGTTAGGGGGAATACAATGAAGATTTCAACAAAAGGTCGATACGGATTAACGATTATGATTGAATTGGCGAAAAAATACGGGGATCGCCCGATTTCGCTCAAATCGATTGCGAGCGCACACGATTTATCAGAACATTATTTAGAACAACTCGTTTCACCGCTTCGCAATGCTGGCCTTGTAAAAAGCATTCGTGGTGCATACGGCGGCTATGTGTTAGCTGACCATCCATCTAAAATTACAGCGGGAGATGTCATCCGCGTGTTGGAAGGACCGATTAGTCCGGTAGAAGGACTAGAAGAAGAAGAGCCGGCGAAGCGGGAGCTATGGATTCGTATCCGCGATGCGGTACAGGAAGTGCTTGACAGCACAACGCTTGAAGATTTAGCGAAATATAGTAGCGACGATAGTGAATCCTACATGTTTTATATTTGATGGTGAGAAAGGAGAATCGCGTTGGAACGCATTTATTTAGACCATGCCGCCACATCGCCAACGCACCCTATGGTTGTCGAGCGGATGGTACCGATGATGACGGAATCGTTTGGCAATCCGTCAAGCATTCATTTTTTTGGCAGACAAAGCCGCCGAGCGATCGATGAGGCGCGCGAAATGGTAGCGCAAAGCATCGGCGCGAAACCGACGGAAATTATTTTTACGAGTGGCGGGACGGAAGCGGATAATTTAGCGCTAATCGGAGCTGCGCTGGCGAACCGCCATAAAGGACGTCATATTATTACGACAGCGATTGAGCATCATGCCGTATTGCATGCGTGCCATTATCTTGAAAAAGAAGGATTTGACGTCACGTATCTTCCGGTCGATGGACAAGGAAAAATTGCGCTCGAAGCTTTACAACGCGCGCTTCGCGACGACACGATTGTCGTATCGGTAATGTTTGGAAATAATGAAACAGGCGTTTTGCAGCCGATTCAGGAAATTGGAAAACTATTAAAAGACCATCCGGCTTATTTTCATACCGATGCAGTGCAAGCGTACGGGCTTGTTCCGATTGATGTCAATGAACTAGGCATTGACCTCTTGTCTGTTTCCGCGCATAAAATTAACGGGCCAAAAGGGGTCGGCTTTTTATATGCGCGCGAGCATGTGAGACTTATGCCGCGAGCATTTGGCGGCGAGCAAGAACGGAAGCGCCGGGCGGGAACGGAAAACGTTGCTGGCATTGTCGGCTTGGCGAAAGCGGTGGAAATCGCGCTGGAAACGATGTCCACAAAACAAAGTGAGTACCGGGCGTTAAAAGAGAAGATGGTCGCTATTTTCAAACAAAGCGGCATTCGTTATGCAATCAACGGCGACCAAGACGCATGCCTTCCTCATATTTTAAACGTGGCGTTTCCGGGAACAAATGTGGAGTCATTGCTCGTCAATTTAGACTTAGCAGGGATTGCCGCATCGAGCGGTTCTGCGTGTACAGCGGGGTCGATCGACCCGTCGCACGTTCTTGTCGCGATGTTCGGTCAAAACTCCGACCGCATTCGTTCTTCGGTCCGGTTCAGCTTCGGGCTTGGAAATACAGAAGAACAAATCGAAAAAGCGGCTTATGAAACGGTGAACATTGTCAAAAGATTAACAAACGAATAACGGAGGTGAGAGCGGTGAACAAAGCACCAAAAGATACGCGCGTCGTCGTCGGCATGTCCGGCGGGGTTGACTCATCGGTCGCCGCACTTCTTTTAAAACAACAAGGCTATGATGTGATCGGGATTTTTATGAAAAACTGGGACGACACCGATGAAAACGGAGTATGTACGGCGACGGAAGATTACGAAGATGTAATGCGCGTCTGCAACCAAATCGGAATTCCGTATTATGCGGTAAATTTTGAAAAGCAATATTGGGATAAAGTGTTTACGTATTTCCTCGATGAATATAAAGCAGGCCGCACGCCGAATCCGGATGTCATGTGCAATAAGGAAATTAAATTTAAAGCGTTTTTAGAGCATGCGATGTCTCTCGGAGCGGATTATTTAGCGATGGGGCATTATGCACGCGTCGAATATCGTGATGGCGAATATAAAATGTTGCGCGGCGTTGACCAAAACAAAGACCAAACGTATTTCTTAAATCAATTAGGACAAAAGCAGCTTTCAAAAATCATGTTTCCAATCGGGAATATTGAAAAAGCGAAAGTACGGGAAATTGCGAAAGAGGCAGGACTTGCCACGGCAACGAAAAAAGATAGCACCGGTATTTGCTTCATCGGCGAGCGCAACTTCAAAGAGTTTTTAAGCAACTATTTGCCGGCTCAACCAGGAACTATGCAGACGTTAGACGGCGAAATGAAAGGAAAACATGACGGATTAATGTATTATACAATTGGGCAGCGCCACGGCCTTGGCATTGGCGGCAGCGGAGAACCGTGGTTTGTTGTCGGCAAAAATCTGAAAGAAAATATTTTATACGTCGCTCAAGGGTTTGATAATGAGCTGCTATATTCGGACTCGATCATCGCTACTCATGTGAACTGGGTGTCAGGCCGTGTGCCAACAGAGCCGCTGCGCTGTACAGCGAAATTCCGCTACCGCCAGCCGGATACCGGTGTGACCGTTCATGTCATTGACGATCAGACGGTAAAAGTCGTGTTTGACCATCCGGTGCGCGCGGTGACGCCGGGGCAAGCCGTCGTTTTTTACAACGGCGAAGAATGTCTTGGCGGAGGAACGATCGAAGAAGTGTTCCGCGGCGGCGAAAAGCTTTGGTATGTCGGATAATTCGAACCTCACCTCTTAGCGGAGTTGAGGTTTTATGTATGATATGGATAATAAAATTAACCAAATAAATAAAAATGATTG
>NZ_JAPSMC010000007.1 GCF_026847645.1 Anoxybacillus sp. J5B_2022 | reverse complement strand
GTAAAGTATTGGGACAATAATGGTTACCCAAATCTAGTTTCAAGTTCAACAACTACGAATCAATTAATTGACAGCTTAGCAACTTATATGAAAACAAATCGTGATACTGGTGGAACATCTGTTACAAATATGGTTTCTGGTATGAAGAGCTATTGGAGTGCAAAAGGGTATAGTGCTACAGTTACTAGTTACACTGGCTCATTCAGTACACATAAAAATGAAATTGATGCAGGTAGACCTGATTGGGTAACTACAGACAATCACCCTGTATGGGGAGATCATGCAATGACAGGTGTAGGATATGAGGAATATTATGACACAGACAAACTAACTTGGTATCGTCAAATCATTTTGCACGACACATGGTCTAATACACCAACAGATTATTGGATTAAATGGAGCTCATACTTCGATTATGTTATAAAGGTACAGCCCTAAAATTTAATCTGATGTCCCTATGTTTTAATACATTAAATTAAGCGCTCTATATCCAGCTACAAGAACTTACTCTAGCTTATCGACAAAATCAAAGGCTGATTTCTTCTCTAGTTAAGAAGAGCTCTGACTATAGACAAAAAGGGTTCAGACTTAGTTGCTGAACCCTTTTTTGTTTATTAATAAATCGGCGTATTGTCTTTTGAAACGTTCTCTAAAATTTCTTTGACGCGCGCTAAGAAGCGGCCGCAAATTAAGCCGTCAAGGACGCGATGGTCAAGCGATAAGCATAAATTGACCATGTCGCGAATCGCGATCATGCCGTCTTTGACAACCGGACGTTTGACAATCGATTCGACTTGCAAAATCGCTGCTTGTGGATAGTTGATAATGCCCATTGATTGTACGGAACCGAAGGAGCCGGTATTGTTCACCGTGAATGTGCCGCCTTGCATATCTTCTGGACGCAATTTGCCGGCACGCACTTTCGCCGCTAACTCGGCAATTTCACGGGCGATGCCTTTGATTGATTTTTCGTCGGCATGTTTAATGACGGGAACAAATAGCGCATCATCAGTCGCAACCGCAATCGAAATGTTAATGTCCTTTTTCTGAACGATTTTATCGCCCGCCCACATCGAGTTGATTTGCGGGAATTCTTTTAACGCTTGCGCAACCGCTTTAACGAAGAACGCAAAATATGTTAAGTTAAATCCTTCGCGTTTCTTAAATTCGTCTTTAATTGAATCGCGGTACGCCACTAAGTTCGTGACATCGACTTCGACCATCGTCCATGCGTGCGGCGCTTCATGCTTGCTGCGGAGCATATTCGTTGCGATCGCTTTGCGAACAGGGGTAACCGGAATTTCGATGTCGCCTGCTTGGACAGGAACGTTCGGAATTGCTTGTTGTTTTGGCGCTGCTTGTACAGGCGCTTCTGCTTTTGGTACCGGTGCAGCAGCTGACTGAGCTTGCGCTGATTGTGCCGCCGGTGTTTGGTCAGCCGTTGGAATATTGCCGGACTCGATTAATTTCAATAAATCTTTACGGGTAATGCGGCCGCCTACACCTGTACCTTGCACTTGCGTAAGGTCGATATTGTGCTCTTGCGCTAAGCGAAGAACAGCTGGTGAATAGCGCCCACGTTCTCCTGCTTGTTTTTTCGGTGCTGGAGCTGCAGTTACTGTTGATTCTGCTTTTGGCGCATCTGCTTGTTTTGTTTCTGCTGCCGGAGCTTCTCCTTCTACTTCCATCGTGCAGATGACCGCGCCAACCGGAAATGTTTCACCTTCTTTGGCTATGATTTCTTTAATGACGCCTGTAAAAGAAGAAGGAATTTCTGCATTTACTTTATCTGTCATCACTTCCGCGATCGGATCATATTTATTCACTTTGTCGCCGACAGAAACAAGCCATTTGCTGATCGTACCCTCGGTGACGCTTTCACCGAGCTGAGGCATAGTCAGTTGTTCAATTGCCACATTGATGACCTGCTACTAAAAATATAGACAAAGCTATATTTTTAGAGTGTTCCTGCTTCAACGAACCCGACCTCGCCAAAAGGCTACTATCGTTTGTATGGCTCTCCACAGGCGTTAATTCCCGACTAGCCATCGGTATCATACCGTCCTCCTTACGTGAGAACGATATAGTCTGTTGCACGTAAAAGGGATGTTGCCGCATTAAGGTCTCTATCCATCGTATGACCACAACCATCACAAACATATATCCGATCCGATAACTGGAGGTCTTTTTTCATATGCCCACAACGAGAACACATTTTCGACGATGGATAAAATCGACTGACTTGTCTTACTTCAATGCCATATTTTTTGCATTTATGAATGAGCCATGTTTGAAACGTATAAAAACATTGTTCTGCAATGGATCTAGCCAAATGGCGGTTTTTCATCATCCCTTTGACGTTCAAGTCCTCGATGACGACGTATCGTGGCTTGGTTTTCGCCACTTCATTCGCTACGAACTTCACGTACTCCAAGCGAATATTCGCCAATCGAGCATGGAGCTTTTGCACCCTAAAAATATTTTTGTCTATATTCGCTCCTCTTTTCGTAGCAGGCTTTTCACCTCTCTTCTTTAGATTTTCGTATTTGCGAGATAAGGAGCGTTGTTCTCGCCTTAATTTCTTTTTCAACTTCCTAACTTTTTGTGTGTAGTTGATGTTTTGAAACACTCTGCCATCGCTGCAAACAGCAAATGTTTTAATACCTAAATCAATGCCGATCCCTGTTGATTGAAGCGGAACATTCGGTTTGACATCTTCCACTTCACAAAGAACAGATACAAAATATCGTCCTGCTTTTTTCGACACCGTCCCACTTCGGACGACTGCATGTTTTGGAATATACCCATATTCTTTTAACCGAACCCAACCGATGGTTGGAATTTTGATGCGATGTCGTTCGACTGTCCAATCCGTCTTATTGTTTCGAGGAAAATAACATTTGACGTCTTGGTCTTTTTTCCGTTTGTATCGAGGGAATCCCGTTTTCCCTTGAAAAAAGCGTTGAAACGCTTTTTCTGCGTTCATAATCGACTGCTTGACAGCCTTTGTCGATACGTCTTTCATCCATTGGTCTTGTTGTTTTGTGTGTACGTTATTGAGCCATTTATCAAACTCGTACCCACTCATGAATCGCTTTTCTTGTTCGTATATTTCCTTGTTTTTTGAAATGTAAAAGTTATACACGTAACGACAAACACCAATCGTTTTGTTTATTTTGATCGCTTGTTCGGTTGTCGGTTTGATTTCAACAAAATAAGCTTTTTTCATAACTGATCTTCCTTCATTTTGTCTTTGTACTTTCTCAAACCATCAACCCGACAGCTAAACACATGAATAATTGAAATCAAGTCTTGAACCAATTCTTCTTGCGGTGACAATTTCTCGTTGTTGATTACAATGATTTTTACACCTAATTTATCAAGAAATTGTTCGAACCACTCATAGCCGAATCGAACGAATCTGTCTTTATGTGCAATAAGAATGGTTGAAACCTTTCCATCTACACATGCTTCAATCAATCGATTCCAATGCTTTCTTTTGTAGTTTAAGCCGCTACCAATATCTGTTACAACTTCGTCCACAATCATTCCTTTTGCGTTAGCGTATTGCCTTAAAAACTCGACTTGATTTTCTAAATCGTCTTTTTGACCTTTGTTTGACACTCTGGCGTATATGACTGTCTTACCTACTTGATTTTCCTTTGGAATCCCCATATACTCTCTGTACTGTTCTTCTGTATAATATCTCCTTCCTTTTGGGTTTCGGTAAGCTTTCAATACGCCTTCGTTATCCCATCTTTGCAGCGTTTTTACCGACACATGTAACATTTCTGCAAATTCTTTTGGTTTATAGTGTTTCATGTCTATATTTTATAACATTTAAACACTTTTGTATATTTTAAAAATTACTGTTTTCGTCCTCCTATCTTGACTAAAAGCTACTAAACTTGCGTGAGGATCGAGGCTGTTTTTTTGTTTTGGCATCAGCCTCCGCTTTGCTTATTGTCTAGCTCAGCTCGCAACTCCTTCTAGAAATTTTCCTTCGGCATTAAGCGCTCGCCTCCGCTTTTTGTATTAAAACGCAGCTAATTCCCGCATTGCTTTTTCGACTTTGTCAGGGTTGACCATAAAGAATTTCTCCATTGTCGGCGCATACGGCATCGCTGGAACATCGGGACCAGCAAGGCGCATAATTGGCGCATCTAAGTCGAATAAACAATGCTCCGCAATAATCGCTGCCACTTCGCTCATGACGCTTCCTTCTTTAGTATCTTCCGTGACAAGAAGCACTTTTCCCGTTTTTCTAGCCGCTTCGATGATCGCTTCTTTATCTAACGGATAAACGGTGCGCAAATCTAATACATGAGCGGAAATGCCGTCTTGGGCCACACGCTCTGCGGCTTGAAGCGCAAAGTGCACGCATAAACCGTACGTGATGACGGTAATGTCTTCTCCTTCACGTTTGACATCCGCTTTCCCGATTGGCAACACGTAATCATCTTCAGGAACTTCGCCTTTAATTAAGCGGTACGCGCGTTTATGCTCAAAGAATAAGACCGGATCTTCATCGCGAATCGCTGCTTTTAACAACCCTTTCACATCATAAGGAGTCGATGGCATGACAATTTTTAACCCTGGTTGGTTCGCAAACACCGCTTCAACCGATTGAGAGTGGTAAAGCGCCCCGTGAACGCCGCCACCGTATGGGGCACGAATGACGATCGGGCAGTTCCAGTCGTTGTTCGAACGGTAGCGAATCCGGGCCGCTTCCGAAATAATTTGGTTGACCGCCGGCATAATAAAGTCAGCGAATTGAATTTCCGCAATCGGACGCAATCCGTACATCGCCGCACCGATGCCAACACCGACAATGGCCGACTCCGCCAACGGCGTATCGATGACGCGCTCTTCGCCAAATTGCTCGTACAGCCCTTGCGTTGCTTTAAACACCCCGCCTTTTTTGCCGACGTCTTCCCCTAATACAAAGACACGCGGGTCGCGTTCCATTTCTTCACGAATCGCCATCGTAACGGCATCAATATATGAAATGACTGGCATGTATAGTTCCCCCTTACTTCTCAGCGTATACGTACTTTAATGCATGTTCAGGCTCAGCGTATGGCGCTTTTTCCGCGTAATCAGTCGCTTCGTTCACTTGTTTCATGACGCGGTCATGAATGTCTTTTTCCAATTCTTCTGTTAACACGCCGACTTCTTTTAAGTAGTTCGCAAATGAAATGATCGGATCTTTCGCGCGCGCCTCCGCCAATTCTTCCGGCGTACGGTACACGCGATCATCGTCGTCCGAAGAGTGAGCCGTTAGCCGATAAGAAACCGTTTCGATCAATGTCGGACCTTCGCCGCGACGCGCACGATCAGCTGCTTCTTTCACAACTTTATATACTTCGAGTGGATCGTTTCCGTCTACTGTATAGCCTGGCATGCCGTACCCGATCGCGCGGTCGGAAACTTTTTCACACGCTAACTGTTTTTCGATCGGAACAGAAATAGCGTATTTGTTGTTTTCGCACATAAAGATGACCGGCAATTTATGAACGCCGGCAAAGTTGGCCCCTTCATGGAAATCGCCTTGGTTCGAAGAACCTTCACCGAACGTTACAAAGCAAATGAAATCTTTTTTCTCCATTTTCGCTGCCAACGCAATTCCGACGGCATGCGGCACTTGGGTTGTCACCGGTGAAGAACCTGTAACGATGCGATTTTTCTTTTTCCCGAAGTGACCTGGCATTTGGCGGCCACCAGAGTTTGGATCTTCTGCTTTCGCAAACGCGGAAAGCATCAATTCTGTCGGCGTCATACCGAACGTCAAAACGACGCCCATATCGCGATAGTAAGGTAATACGTAGTCTTTCGTACGGTCTAATGCGAATGCCGCCCCAACTTGTGCTGCTTCTTGACCTTGACAAGAAATGACAAACGGGATTTTCCCTGCACGGTTTAACAACCACATACGCTCATCGATTTTTCGGGCCAAAAGCATCGTTTCATACATTTCCAATACCGTTTCATCGCTTAAGCCTAACGCTTGATGACGATTTTCTGCCATCGACAAAACCTCCTTATTATTCGCTTAAAAATGAATCGCTTTACCGTCAACCGCTAACGCCGCTTCCATCATTGCTTCGGATAACGTCGGATGCGGATGGATCGTATGCGCTATTTCCCAAGGGGTCGCATCTAACACGCGGGCAAGACCAGCTTCAGAAATCATGTCCGTGACATGCGGACCAACCATATGAACGCCTAATAAATCGTTCGTGTTTTGGTCTGCGATGATTTTTACGAATCCTTCCGCTTCGCCGAATACGAGCGCTTTTCCAATCGCTTTAAACGGGAATTTGCCGATTTTGACGTCGTAGCCTTTTTCTTTCGCTTCCTCTTCCGTTAAGCCGACGCTCGCCACTTCTGGACGGCTGTATACGCATTTTGAAATCATTGTGTAATCAATCGGCGCTGGGTTTTGGCCGGCGATGTGCTCAACGGCGACAATCCCTTCATGGGAAGCAACATGGGCAAGCTGCAATCCGCCGATGACGTCGCCAATGGCATAAATATGCGATTCTTTCGTTTGATAAAATTCATTCGTTTGAATAAACCCTTTTTCCACGACAATATCTGTATTTTCTAAGCCGATGCCTTCGATATTCGCTTGGCGGCCGACCGAAACAAGCATTTTTTCTGCTGTAAACGCTTTTCGCTCTCCTTTATGTTCTGCTTGAATGGTGACGCCGTTTCCTTTTTCAAGCGTTTCCGGCAATACTTTGGCGTTCGTGACGATGTGGATGCCGCGCTTTTTCAATAGTTTTTCGACTTCTTTCGATACGTCGCGGTCTTCCGTCGGCAAAATGCGGTCTGCATATTCAAGCACCGTTACTTGTACGCCAAAATCGTTAAGCAACGAAGCCCATTCGATCCCGATGACGCCGCCACCGACGATAATGATCGATGCCGGTAGCGTTTCTAGTTGCAACGCTTCATCCGAAGTAATGACGAATTGTCCATCAATGTCAAGCCCCGGCAATGTGCGCGGACGAGAGCCCGTTGCGATGATGACGTTTTTCGGAACGAGCATTTCATTTTCACTGCCATCGTTCATTTCAACAGAAATCGTCCCTGGCATCGGCGAGAAAATCGATGGGCCTAAAATGCGGCCTGTTCCTTCATAAACATCAATTTTCCCTTTTTTCATTAAATGTTGAACGCCTTTATGTAGTTGCTCAACAATACTATTTTTCCGCGCTTGCACTTTTGCAAAGTCGATTTGGACAGCGCCCACTAAAACGCCAAATTTTTCGCTTTCTTTCGTTTGCGCGTACACTTCAGCGCTGCGAAGCAACGCTTTACTTGGAATGCAGCCTGCGTGCAAGCACGTTCCGCCGAGCTTTCCTTTTTCGACAACGGCTGTTTTTAAGCCTAATTGCGCCGCACGAATCGCCGCAACATAGCCACCTGTACCGCCGCCTAATATGACGAGATCGTACTCCTTTGCCATTCTGTTTGCCCCTTTCCCCTACATCATTTTCGTTGCAACAAAATTGCCTGGATATTCTTTTTCCTTCTCTTCACCGCGTAACACGCGCAACGCTCCTTCCGCGAGCGCTTGCAATTCGTTTTCCCCCGGTTGCACAATGACTTCGGCAATCCATTTGACCCGGTCGGTAATTTCCTTCACAAATTCTTTTCCGTAAGCAAGCCCGCCCGTCAACACGATCGCATCGACTTTTCCAGCTAAAACGGCGCTGGCCGCTCCGATTTCTTTCGCGACTTGATACGCCATAGCACGATAAACGAGCTTTGCCTTTTTATCGCCAGCTTCAATCATTTTTTCGACCTTCACCGCATCGTTCGTCCCAAGATAGCCGACTAATCCGCCTTGACCAACAAGCATTTTCATGATTTCTTCCCGATAATATTCCCCTGAAAAACATAACGAAACGAGGTCTCCTGCCGGCACTGTCCCGGCTCTTTCTGGGCTGAATGGCCCTTCGCCGTCCAAGCCATTGTTGACGTCGACAACGCGGCCTCGTTTATGGGCGCCGACGGTAATCCCGCCGCCCATGTGCACGACAATTAGATTTATTTCTTCATATTTTTTTCCGAGCTGTTTTGCGACGCGACGGGCGACCGCTTTTTGGTTCAATGCATGGAAAATGCTTTTCCGCTCAATGAGCGAAAACCCAGAAATACGAGCGATTGGGTCAAGTTCATCGACGACGACCGGATCAACGATAAACGCCGGGATATTGAGCGCCGTAGCGATTTCATGAGCTAAAATGCCGCCAAGATTGGAAGCGTGCTGGCCGGCATAACCTTTGCGCAAATCAGCTAACATTTGTTCATTTACACGGTATGTGCCCCCTTCAATCGGACGCAATAGCCCTCCGCGGCCGCACACTGCACTTAGTTTCGAAATGTTGATTCCTTCTTCATCAAGCGCTGCTAAAATCGTGTGTTTCCGAAATTCGTATTGGTCAATGATCGATTTATATTGTTGCAGCTGCTCAGTATCATGACGAATCGTTTTTTCAAAAATGGAACGTTCGTTATCAAATACCCCGATTTTCGTTGAAGTAGATCCTGGGTTAATGACTAAGATGCGAAATTCTTTTTCCTGCAACGTTTCTACCCTCCATTTTTATAAGTGAAAGCGAGAATAATTATTCCCGCTTTCACTGTCCGTATTTAACGGCCTCGACGACGGCTTAAAATGTGATGGCCGTTTTGCAAAAATTGGCTGCGTGATTTCCGCATCGTTTCAATGCGTTCTTCCGCTAAGCGGTCCGCTGCTTTATATGTCGGAATGTTGTCGCGTTTCGCGATTTCCAATACTTTTTCAATGTTATTGTAAATTTGCTCTACTTTTTTCATTGCACGTTCACGGTTGTAGCCATATAATTCGTCCGCGACGTTGATGACACCGCCTGCGTTGATCACGTAGTCAGGCGCATACACGATGCCCATTTCGTGAATAATATCGCCGTGTCTTGCTTCGCGCAATTGGTTGTTCGCCGCCCCTGCGATGACTTTTGCTTTCAATTGCGGAATTGTTTGGTCGTTAATAATCCCGCCAAGCGCACAAGGAGCGAAAATATCGCAATCTACGCCGTAAATGTCGTTCGGGTCGACCGCTTTCGCGCTAAATTCTTCGACAACGCGCTGTACCGCTTCTTTGTTAATGTCTGTGACGATCAGTTTCGCCCCTTCTTCATGAAGGTGGCGGCATAAGTTGTACGCCACGTTGCCGACACCTTGAACCGCAATCGTTTTTCCTTCCAACGAATCGCTGCCAAACGCTTCTTTTGCCGCTGCTTTCATACCGCGATAGACGCCATATGCCGTCACTGGAGACGGGTTGCCGGACGAACCGAACTCCGGCGAAATGCCTGTGACATAATCTGTTTCTTGGTAAATAATGTCCATGTCCGCAACCGTTGTGCCAACGTCCTCCGCTGTAATATAGCGACCGTTTAAGCCTTGGATGAAGCGGCCAAACGCGCGGAACATCGCTTCGTTTTTATCTTTGCGCGGGTCGCCGATAATCACCGTTTTTCCACCGCCAAGGTTGAGGCCGGCGGCAGCGTTTTTGTACGTCATGCCGCGCGCAAGGCGAAGTGCATCTTCAATCGCTGCTTCCTCCGATTCATACATCCACATGCGGGTACCGCCTAATGCCGGTCCGAGCGTTGTATCGTGAATCGCGATAATCGCTTTTAATCCTGATTCTTTGTCTTGGCAAAACAATAATTGCTCATAATCGTATTGTTCCATGTATTTGAAGATTTCCATGTTGTCTTCCTCCCCAAGTTTCTTTTCGATGTATTTATTTAGACGCGGAACAAACCGCAAGCGCTAGCGAATAAAGTTTGCTTTCCGCTGAATCGGCTCGCGACGTGAGAACGATCGGCGCTTTCGCCCCCGCGATCACCGCGCCTACTTTTGCATTCGCAAAATAAATGAGCGACTTATACAAAATATTTCCTGCTTCAATATCAGGGACGAGCAAAATATCCGCTTTTCCCGCGACTTCGCTCGTAATACCTTTATGCTCTGCCGCAAGTTGCGACACCGCGTTGTCAAGCGCCAGCGGCCCATTCACAACGCAACCTTTAATCTGGCCACGCTCGTTCATCATCGTCAGCGCTGCGGCATCAATCGTTGCCGCCATCGCTGGATTGACGACTTCGACTGCTGCTAACGGAGCGACTTTTGGCATCTCGATTCCAATCGCTTTCGCAACAGCTACAGCATTTGCAATAATTTGCATTTTTTGTTCTAAATCAGGAGCGATATTCATCGCTGCATCCGTTACGATAATGTATCGATCGTAGTTCGGTACTTCAAATACGGCGACATGCGACAACACATTGCCTGTGCGCAAACCATATTCTTTATGAAGAACAGCTTTTAAAATCGTCGCTGTTGGAATATTGCCTTTCATTAAAACGTTCGCTTCGTTCAAATGAACCGCTTTGACAGCGAGTTCCGCTGCTTGTGCGACCGAATTCGTATGAACGATTTTAATTTTGTGATTTTTTGCATAGTTTTCGTTTTTTTGCTTTAACAATTGCGAAATACGTTCGCGATCTCCGTACAAAATAAACCGACCAAACTGATGGTCCAAAGCCATCATCACTGCCTCGATCACTTCTTCGTCTTCCGCTGCAGCGACAGCTACCGTCATATCGGAATATTGGGTTGCTTTGTCTACTAGTGATTGCAGCTTCATGTCATGGATCCAACCCCTTTTTGATCATTTTTTCGGTCATTGTAGTATAATGCAAAAATCGTGCCAACAAATAAAATACTCAGCGAAAAAAGAAAAACGGTATTTTTGTCGTTGTTAACATTGAAAACGCTTTATTTTTCCTCTGCATTTTTTTGCACGATACGCAAATTATTGCATGTATTTTTTTGCAAGTCCATACTTTTCTAGTTTGTAATAAAGATTGCGAATCGAAATGTTCAACCGTTTGGCCGTAGCGGTTTTGTTCCCACGGCATTCGCGCAATGCTGCCTCGATAATTTGGGCCTCGTACTTCTCAAGCATTTCTTCAAGCGGCCGCAATTCTTCGCCATTTATCACCTCTTTCGCTTTAGTGTCTTGCAGTATTTGCAATGGCGGAATATGATGAACATCGATCCATATTTCGTTAAATTTCATAAAAATCATCGCTCGCCCTAATACGTTTTCCAATTCGCGAACATTGCCAGGCCAATCATAGGAAGAAAGATAGCGAAGCGCCGCTTCCGTTAGCCCTTCCACATTCCTTCCGTAATCTTGATTCAGTTTATGAATTAAATGCTGGCATAGTGCCGGGATATCCTGTTTGCGTGCTCTTAGTGGCGGAATGTGGATCGGCATCCGATTAAGCCGATAATATAAATCTTCCCGAAACGTTCCGTCGGCAATCGCTTTTTCCAAATTAACATTTGTCGCAGCAATGATGCGCACGTTAATGGGGATCGGTTTTGTGCCGCCGACGCGGACGATCTCTCGCTCTTGCAGAACGCGCAGTAGTTTTGCTTGCGTATTGGCGGAAAGTTCCCCGATTTCATCAAGAAAAATGCTGCCGTTATTTGCTTCTTCAAATAATCCTCGTTTGCCGCCTCGTTTCGCCCCGGAAAACGCCCCTTCTTCATAACCAAACAATTCACTTTCTAGCAATGATTCAGAAATGGCTGCACAGTTGACGCGAATAAATTTGTTGTATTTTCGGTCGCTCGCGTTATGAATCGCATGGGCAAATAATTCTTTCCCTGTTCCCGATTCCCCGCGCAATAAAATCGTTGCGGGCGTTTTCGCTGCCAGTTTCGCTTGTTCGATGGCGACCATCATCTCTTCCGAGGTCCCGATAATATCGGCAAATGAATATTTCGCTTCAAGTGTGCGAATAATTTGCCGCGCCCGGTTGAGCTCGTTCGTCAAGCGCTGAATTTCTGACACGTCATGAATGATGCCGACGCTTCCCTTTAGTGTGCCATCAACAATGATCGGTGCAACATTGACAATAACATCGCGATTTTTCGGTCCGACTTTCATACGTACACCACGGACAGGCTTGCGCGTTTTTAACACTTGCATATGCATGCTTTCGCCTTCAGAAATGTCGGCAGTTGCTGGTTTGCCGATGACTTCTTCTTCTGATAAACCAGTAATGCGCGTATACGCCGGGTTGATTAAAATGCCGTTGCCATGCTCGTCAACGACCGAAATCGCTTCTTCTGACGAATGAATGATCGCTTCTAACATCATGCGAATTTCTTTTAAGTTGGTGAGCTCTTCTGCTAGCTGCATCACTTCCGTTACATCTTTAAAAACGGCTAACGCGCCAAGCAGCCTGCCTGATTCGTCGGTCATCGGAATGCGCGTCGTAATAATTTTCCGACCGTTTTCCAACTCCAGCTCTTGATGTAGCTCGATTTGTTTCGTCTTTAATACACGTGGCAGCCCACTTGATGGAATGATTTGTAAAATGTGTTTTCCGATTGCTTCATGCTTGTCCACTTCAATCATGAACGCAGCGCTATCATTCATATGCGTAATATACGCAAATTCATCCACTACAATCATACCGTCATGCGTCGAATTAAAAATTAAATCGCGGCGCGCCGTTTCGCTTTTTAACGTGGCAATGAGCGCTTCCTTTTCTTCGACGAGCTCAGCGATAATATATGCGACTTCTCCTGGGATCACGACGGTGTTTTTTTGCCGCTTTTTGCGAATTTCTTCGAATACGTCTTTTTCTCCTGTCGCTTCAATGACGATGTCGATGTCATTCATTAAAAACGGGCGCCAATCGCTTCCCGTTGGGATATTCATCGTCGCGGCTAACTCTAATCCTGGTGCGCGTTTATTGCGGTCAACAACCGCTACAACCTCCATAATCGTCGTTTGCTGGAACATTTTCAATAACGCGGTTCCGCCTTTTCCAGCGCCAACAATGAGCACTTTTTTCATTTCCTTCACCTTTAGACAATGCAATTTTTTGCAGACAGTTTTATCATACCGATATTTCTTGACAAATTCAACGAAACAGTTAACATTTTTCATGAAATGATTTTTCTACGTGAAAGGACTATGCCGCTATGCAACGATTGATTGCTCTTATTATTTTGCTTATTCCCGGATTTATTGCTGCATTAGGAATTAAATGGATGCGTGATACGTTGTTTGGAATTTTACACCCGCCCGTTCCGTTTCTTTGGCTGCAGTTTTTATGTGGATTCATTTTTTTCGTACTCGGGTTAGGATTTATCGGAGGGTTTATTTTTCACCGCGACCGGAAACGGAATAAAGTGCAGCCGAGATTCCAAAAAAAATGACCTGAACATCACCGTTCAGGCTGTTTTTTTATTTGCTTTGCTTTTTCAGGATAATCGGTAAAAATGGCATCGACTTGGTAGCGGAACATCGTTTTCATTGCTTCTTCGCTATTAATCGTAAACGGTCGCACGTGTACGTGATGAAGATGCGCTTCGCGGACAAACGATTCCGATACGGTACGGTAATACGGATGAAGTCCGCTCGCTCCTAGCAAGCGCACATATTGCCACGGCTGATAAAGCGATTCCATATACAAAAGCGCCGTTTCGATCGTTGGTGCGAGTTGGCGACAACGAGCCATGCTATTATGGTTGAAAGAGGAAAAAATGACGCGCGGTTCGAGTCGATAATGTTTCACCATGTCGATCACTTTTTCCTCCAGTCTTTCATAAGCAATGAGCCCGTTTTTCAGTTCGATGTTTAATAACAAAGAGGTGCCAGAAATCCATGCCAATACTTCTTCAAGCAGTGGAATGCGGCACGTTTGATATTGTTCAACAAATTTATATCCCGCATTCAACGATTGTAAGTCACGGTACGTCAAATCTTTTACCCAGCCTGTTCCATCAGTTGTTCGATCGACCGTTTCGTCATGAATGACGACAAGCGCCCCGTCTTTTGTCATTTGCACGTCTAACTCAATACCGTCCGCTCCGACGCGTTCCGCTTCATAAAAGGCAATCATCGTATTTTCCGGATGCGTGCCGGCTGCGCCGCGGTGCGCAAAAATTTTTGTCATGCTTCTGCCCCTTTCCTCTACAAACGAAAACATAGTAAAATTATATGCGTCTAACTAAAAAATTTCTACCTTGTTTGGAAAAAGAGGTGATCTACATGCGTCCGCATCAAATTTCATTGGAAACGGCGCAAAAGCTCGCGAAAGCGCTCGGCGTTCCGCTTGAACAAGTGATGCACATGCCGCAACATATCTTAATGCAAAAGCTGATGGAACTAGAAAAGAAAAAAGACGAAAGGTAGCCCACGAGGACTACCTTTTTCTTCTTGGCTTCCAACCAATCGTGCGTTGTCTGAAAAAAACATACAATCGCTACACTTTTACGACGCTTTATGCTCAAGCCGCAATTTATCCGCCACCATCGCGATGAACTCACTGTTCGTCGGTTTGGCTTTGGAGATGCTGACGGTGTAACCGAATAAGGAAGAGATGGATTCGAGATTGCCGCGGCTCCATGCGACTTCAATTGCGTGGCGAATTGCCCGCTCGACGCGGCTAGCGGTTGTATTATATTTTTTCGCGATATCTGGGTACAATACTTTCGTAATCGATCCAAGCAGTTCGATGTCGTTGTATACCATCGAAATCGCTTCACGCAAATATAAATATCCTTTAATGTGTGCTGGTACACCAATTTCATGAATGATGCTCGTAATGCTTGCATCCAAATTTTTCGGTTTGCTTTCACGCACTTGATACGCAACAGGCGCTTTTTTCACAACCGGCGTTGCTTTTCCGTACACTTGACGAATGTGATGAACTAAGTTTTCCATATCAAACGGCTTTAAGATAAAATAAGACGCCCCTAAATCGACCGCTTTTTTCGTGACATCTTCTTGACCGAACGCCGTCAGCATGATAACATGTGGCTGCTTTTCCCGCTTCATTCGCATTTTTTCAAGAACAGCCAATCCGTCTAAATGAGGCATAATAATATCCAACAACAAAATATCCGGCTGCTTCTCTTCGAGCATATATAAACAGTCTTGACCGTTATATGCGACGCCGATGACTTCCATATCATTTTGACCGGAAATATATTCTTCCAATAGACTTACCAATTCACGATTATCATCCGCAATACACACTTTAATCTTCAAGAAAATCTTCCTCCCCACTTCCAATTGATCGTTTCATTTTATGTAATATTCTACCTAAATCCATTCGACACAGCCACCGAAAATCCTTTATTTTTTCAAAAATAAGTATTTTTTTAAAATTCAACAAAAATCATCCATGTTCGACGAATTTCTATGTGTTTCTTTGTCGAAAAATCTTTATGATACTATTTTATCGAATCGTTCAACAAATATCTATGCGAAGAGCGAAAAAATATTAACTTTTTTGCTAAAAAAGCGAGCATTTTCAGCTCGCTTTTCGGTTTTGCTTCCCATATATATCAATGCCTGCTTCGTTCAACATCCATTCGATATGCACGCCGTATCCTGACGTCGGATCGTTGACAAAAACGTGTGTGACGGCACCGACAAGTTTTCCGTCCTGGATGATCGGGCTACCGCTCATTCCTTGGACAATTCCCCCTGTCTTTTTTAATAAACGAGGGTCGGTCACCCGAATGACAAGTCCTTTCGTGGCCGGAAATTTTTGCGGAATCGAGCTGACGATCTCAATGTCAAACGCCTCTACTTTATCGTTTTCGATGACCGTCAACATTTTTGCTGGTCCTTCTTTTACTTGATGCGATAGCGCAATCGGCATCGGTTCATCAAACAACCCATTTTGTATTGGTTTCGATAACGTACCGAAAATGCCGAACGGGCTGTTGTTCGTAATGTTGCCGATCACTTCTTTATCAGCTGAAAATCTCGCCAATTTTTCTCCAGGATTCCCACTGCTTCCTTTTTCGATGGAGGTGACGGTCGATTTCATAATTTGCCCGTCTTGCACAACAATCGGTTTTCGTGTATCCATGTCGGAAATAACATGTCCAAGCGCTCCGTATTTTTTGGAAGCGGGATCATAAAATGTCATCGTTCCAATGCCGGCGGCTGAATCGCGGATATATAAGCCGATGCGATACGCATGATCCTGTTTATCCTTTAACGGCGTCAGCTTTGTTGCAATCGAACGCTGATCACGAAGAAGTTGTAGTTGAAGCGGTTGTCCTGTTTTTCCCGCCTCTTCAATAAATGGCGAAAGGTCGCTCATTTTTTCGATTTCTTTTCCATTTACGTTCGTAATAATATCCCCTACTCGAATCCCTGCCAATTCTCCTGGCGATTTTTTCCCATCTTCCGTTTCGACAAGGTGATAGCCAACGACGAGAACACCTAATGTATTTAATTTCACCCCGATCGACTGTCCACCCGGAATGACCTTTAAGTTCGGGAGTACCTTAATATCGACTTGCTTAATCGGCACTCCTCCCATGTTTAAAATCATTTGCCCTTCATCGCGCTGCTTCGCTTCGAGTGAAAGCGAGTCCTCTGTCTTAGTGACATCAATCGAACGAGAAGTATCTTTCATTTCTGCATGAACAGGAAAGGCAGAAGCGAAGCTCACTTTTTCTCCTTCAAACATAACAATTTCCTTTGGAAGTCGCAAATACTCTTTGACCGGTTTTGACATACTAATCACGACAAATGAAACAAGGAGAAAGACCCCTACCATTTTTCTTATTGTTTCTGCGATCAAACCTTTTCACTCTCCTCGCTCCCACCTACATTTGCGGCTACAGTTTTAATTTTGCCTTAATCGTCATAAATATAATCGTGCCGACCATAAAAAAAGCTACCCACAATGGATAGCTTTTCATCCTTTTATTTTCGCTGCTAATTCAAGTAGTTCTTTGGCATGTTCTTTTGTTAATTCGGTAATCTCGACACCGGAAATCATCCGGCCGATTTCTTTAATTTTTTCTTCCTCTGTCAACACTTTAACCGACGTTTTCGTACGGCTTCCGTCTGTTTCTTTCGAAATGAATAAGTGCGTATCCGCCATCGCGGCCACTTGTGGCAAATGAGAAATACAAAGCACTTGAGAACCGATGGACACGCGGTAAATTTTTTCGGCAATGGCTTGCGCGACGCGACCACTCACACCGGTGTCGACTTCGTCAAAAATGATCGATGTGACACCTTGATGCTGAGAGAAAATGCTTTTTAACGCTAGCATAATGCGCGATAATTCCCCACCAGAGGCGATTTTGACAAGCGGTTTCAGCGGCTCACCGACGTTCGTGGAAAGATAAAATTCGACGATATCCACTCCGTCCGCTTGGAATTTTACCGGCACTCCATCGATGATTGGCGCATCGAACGTTCCTTCGCGCTTCGTAAATACAATATCAAATGTCGTTTTTTCCATGTATAAATCTTTTAGTTCTTGGTGAATATGCTGAATAAGCGTTTGTGCGTGTTTCATCCGCACGTTCGTGACATTTTTCGCTTCAATTAGCAAATCTTCTGTGACGGACTGCAGCTCTTTTTGTAGCTGATGAATGCGGGTGTCGCGATTTTGGATCGAATCGATTTCTTCGGCAATTTTTTCTGCATATTGTAAAATATCGGCTACCGTTTGCCCATATTTTCGTTTTAAATGGCTGATTTCGTTTAGCCGGCCTTCAATGAAATCAAGCCGACTCGGATCGTATTCCAATTGCTCTAGTTCATCGCGCAGTTTATACGCCGTTTCCTCCAACAAATAATAGCTGTTGGCAATTGTTTCATATGTCTCTTTTAAAGTAGAATCGATATGGGTGACATCATCTAAATGGCTCATCGCCAGCCCGACCCAGTCAAGCCCGCGCTGTTCGCCATAGAGCGCCTCATAACTGCGTTTGAGAGCTTCGTAAATTTTTTGGAAGTTCATGATTTTCACTTTTTCTTCCATCAATTGCTCATCTTCGTTCGGCTGCAAATTCGCTTTTTGAATTTCGTCGAGCTGGAACGTTAACAAATCTAAGCGGTGTGCCATTTGTTGTTCGTTTTCGCTCAATTTTTGGAGTTGTTTTTTTAATTGCTCGTATTTTTCATATACGGCCCAGTATTCCTCAAGCGCCGCACTAATTTCTTTGCCGCCGTACTCGTCCAATAACGGAAGGTGTTTGCTAGGATCCATCAATTCTTGATGTTCATGTTGCCCATGAATATCGACAAGCGTTGAGCCGATTTCGCGCAATACTGCCATGGTCACCAATTTTCCGTTGACGCGGCAAACGCTTTTTCCGCTGACGGAAATTTCGCGGCGCAACACGACCATTCCTTCGCTGATGTCAATGCCGACTTCGGCACATTTTTCATAACACGGATGCGTTTCGTCATCTAATAAAAATAGTCCTTCAATTTCTGCGCGTTCTTCCCCGTAACGGACAAACTCCGCCGAACCACGTCCACCAATGAGTAGATGAATCGCATCAATAATGATCGATTTTCCAGCGCCGGTTTCCCCAGTTAACACCGTCAATCCTTTTTCAAAGGAAATAGATAGCGATTCGATGATGGCAAAATTTTTAATGGACAATTCCGCAAGCATGTTGGAATCACCTCATGTCTATAGCATGTCCAGCAACCGCTGAGAAATGATTTCCGTATCTTCTGGCGTGCGGCAAATAATTAAACACGTATCATCGCCGCAAATCGTTCCAACAATTTCATTCCAATCGAGATTATCGAGCAATGCACCGATCGCATGAGCATTCCCCGGCAGTGTTTTCATGACGAGCAAATGACCGGCGCCGTCAATTTTCACAAATGCATCCATTAACGCCCGCTTTAATTTTTGGAGCGGGTTAAACCGCTGATCAGCTGGAAGGCTATATTTATAACGCCCATTCATCATCGGAACTTTCACAAGCTGTAATTCTTTAATATCTCTTGACACGGTCGCCTGTGTCACGTTAAACCCCGCCTGCCTCAGCATATCAACTAGTTCATCTTGCGTTTCAATTTCATAATTCGTAATAATTTCACGAATTTTAATATGGCGTTGCCCTTTATTCAACATTAACACCTCGCACAGTATTTATCATAAAAACGGGAATAACGCATTTGTTATTCCCTCGGCTCTCCGTTCGTTAGCTTTTCGTGCGCTTGTTTGACGACTTCGTCCGGCCGCTTAGACAGCTTGTTATCGCCGATTTCTTTTTCTCCTTCCCAGCGGAGATGAAGCAAAAATTCAATGTTTCCATCTCCCCCAGTAATCGGTGAATGCGCTAAATCTAGCACATCATACCCTTCGTGAAGCGCAAATTCAATCATCGAAACGAGAACCGATTCGTGAATAGCTGCTTCGCGCACAATCCCTTTTTTGCCGACATGTTCCTTTCCCGCTTCGAACTGCGGCTTCACAAGTGCAATCACATCACTTCCTCGAACGAGAACCGTTTTTAAAACAGGTAAAATGAGCTTAAGCGAAATGAACGATACATCGATCGTCGCAAATTCCGGAAGACCTTTCGTAAAATGCGCCGGCGTCACGTAGCGGAAGTTCGTCCGCTCCATCACAACGA
This sequence comes from Anoxybacillus sp. J5B_2022, assembly GCF_026847645.1. Taxonomy (GTDB): domain Bacteria; phylum Bacillota; class Bacilli; order Bacillales; family Anoxybacillaceae; genus Anoxybacteroides. The sequence goes on along the minus strand of NZ_JAPSMC010000007.1, from coordinate 56,310 downwards.
CTCGCTCATCTTGACGGAGTTTCCATGCCAACTGGTTGTACCCGACATCGAGTGCATATGACATTTTCGCTCCATGCTGCAAGGCGCAGTCGGTAAAACCACCTGTCGATGCACCGATGTCTAACAAAATTTTATCTTTGACCGTTACATGAAACGTGCGCAACGCTTTTTCTAGCTTTAACCCGCCGCGGCTAACATATGGCATTGCGTTTCCTTTAACCGTCAGCGGGATGTCCGCTGGCACTTTCTCGCCGGGCTTGTCTAGACGCATTTCGTTCGAGTAAACAAGCCCGGCCATAATCGCCCGTTTCGCTTTTTCACGCGTTTCTGCCAATCCTCGTTCAACTAATAGTACATCAAGTCGTTCTTTTTTCCCTTTCATCGCTCATGCCCTTTTTTGTTTTCTTGGTATCATTGTTTTCACATGATCCACGACGTGTGCTGTTGTTAAGCCGATTTCTTGCAGCAATTCTTTTACACTTCCGTGTTCAATGAAACGATCCGGAATGCCCATGCGCTGAATGACCGCCTGATGGTAGCCATGATCGTGCGCAAACTCGAGCACCGCACTACCGAAGCCGCCTTGTAACGCCGCTTCTTCAATCGTTAATAGCGGCATATTGCTTCCCAGCAACTCATGCAGCATCGTTTCGTCCATCGGCTTAATAAAGCGGGCGTTCACGACTTTGACGGAAACATTTTCTTTCGCTAATTTTTCCGCTGCCTCAAGCGCCATCGGAATCGTCGTTCCGAACGTTAAAATCGCAATGTCCCGTCCTTCACGCAACACTTCCCACGTGCCGATCGGGATGGTGCGAAGCTCGTCGTCCATTTTTACGCCAAGGCCGTTTCCGCGCGGAAAGCGAAGCGCAATCGGACCATCGTCGTATTGAATCGCCGTATACACCATATGCTGTCCTTCATTCTCATCTTTCGGCATCATGAGAACAAGATTTGGAACGTGGCGCAAAAAGGCAATATCAAACACCCCTTGGTGCGTTTCTCCGTCTGCGCCAACGAGTCCAGCCCGGTCGATCGCAAAAAAGACGTTTAAATTTTGCCGACAGACGTCGTGAACAACTTGGTCATACGCCCGCTGCAAAAAGGTGGAGTAAATCGCTAAAAACGGCTTCATGCCTTGTGTAGCGAGCCCTGCGGCCAACGTCGTCGCATGCTGTTCTGCAATGCCGACGTCGTACATTCGGTCTGGAAATTCGCTCGCAAATCCTTCTAGCTTCGAGCCGACCGGCATCGCTGGAGTAATCGCCACAATACGCGAGTCCGTGCGTGCCAACTTTCGCACCGTTTCGCTAATGAGTTCACTCCAAGACGGCGCTTGGTGGACCGGTTTTAAAAAGTCGCCCGTTTCAATTTTATAAGGTCCTGTTCCGTGCCACGTTCCGATTTTGTCATTTTCCGCCGGATGGTACCCTTTTCCTTTTTTCGTGATAACGTGAAGCAACACAGGTCCTTTAATTTTTTTCGCATAATGTAAATTCTCGAATAAATCATCAAAATCATGACCGTTGACCGGTCCGAGATACGTGAACCCAAGCTCTTCAAAAAAGACGCCGGATACGAGCAAATATTTTAGGCTATCTTTAATTCGTTCGGCGGTTGCTGCTAATTTCCCACCGACGGCTGGAATTTTTTTTAGCAGCATTTCTAGTTCATCTTTCACCCATTGATATTTTCCAGCGGTCCGTAAACGGCCGAGCACGTTATGAAGCGCACCGACATTCGGCGCAATCGACATTTCGTTGTCATTCAACACAACGATCATATCTTTTTTCTCATGGCCGATATGGTTAAGCGCTTCGAGCGCCATTCCGCCCGTTAATGCTCCGTCGCCGATAATTGGAACGATGTACTCATTCGTTCCTTTTAAATCGCGGGCAATCGCCATCCCCATCGCTGCTGATAACGATGTCGAGCTATGTCCTGTTTCCCACACATCATGCTCGCTTTCGCTTCGTTTCGGAAAGCCGCAAAGCCCTTTATATTGTCTTAACGTATCAAACTCTCCCGCACGCCCGGTTAAAATTTTATGGACATACGACTGATGACCGACATCCCACAACAATTTATCTTTCGGGCTATCAAATACTTTATGAAGCGCAATCGTCAACTCCACTACCCCGAGATTCGGTCCAATATGTCCGCCTGTTTTCGATAGCTTCTCAATTAAAAATTGCCGGATATCCGCGCTTAACTGAATGAGCTGCTCTTTAGACAGCGATTTTAAAAAGCGCGGATCTTTAATTTCAGTTAAATTCAAACGAGATCACTCGCTTTCGTTTTATCGTTCACTTTCAGTGCCCTGATATAATACAGATATTAGTTATTATACATGATAAATGAATAAAGAAAAATGTTCCGCCGCTATTTTCCTCACAAGCGAAAAAAGAGCCGCTAACACAAATGTGATAACGGCAGACCTCCATTCTTTCACTATAACATAAGAAACGGGGAAGCAGCAACGACCTCTCCTTCTTTTCAAGGAAACCTCCCCTTGAAACATATGGAAGAGGATTTAGCTTCCTCCCACAAACATTTTACTCATACCCGCGTTTAATGATCGCGCGTAGCGACTAAATCGCAAATATAGCGCAATACATCATCTTGTACGTCCGCAGCTTGCAAATAGCGCTTTGCTTCTGCAATATGAAAGTTTAGCTTTTCCTTAGCCCCTTCCATCGTCAATAGTAACGGATACGTTACTTTTTCATTTTCAATATCACTACCGACTTTTTTGCCGATTTTTTCTTCTGATCCTTCAATATCAAGAATATCGTCTCGGATTTGAAACGCTAGCCCTAAATGCGAAGCAAACGCATCTAAATTCGCTTTTTGCGCGTCATTCGCCCCCGCTAACAACGCTCCGGCCAGCACGCTATATTGGAGCATTTTCCCCGTTTTATGACGATGAATATACTCCAACTCTTCTAGCAAAAGCCGCTGTCCTTCTCCTTCCATATCCGCCACTTGTCCGGCAACCATTCCTTCGGGCCCTGCCGCTTTGGCAAGTTCAGCGATCAGAGTCAGTTTAGTCGCTGGCGTCACTTGCGCATCCGGCATATCGGCAATGACTTGAAACGCATACGTAAGCAATCCGTCCCCCGCCAAAATTGCCATTGCTTCGCCGAATACTTTATGGTTTGTCGGCTTTCCGCGCCGCAAATCGTCGTTATCCATGCTCGGCAAATCATCGTGGATTAACGAATACGTATGAATCATTTCAATGGCGCAGGCAACCGGTAGACCAATTTCTGTTTCTTTATGAAACGCATGCAACGTCGCCAATAAAAGGAGCGGACGGATGCGCTTTCCGCCTGCTTCAAGCGAGTATAACATCGCCTGTTTCAACGTGTCCGGTGCGTTCAATTCCGCGATATAGCGGGGAAGTTGTGCCTCGATGCGCTGTTTATGTTCCCGTAAAAATTGCTCCACCACCGTTATTCCTCCTCAATGGAGAAAGGCGCTAATTGTCCGTCTTCGCGCAAAATGTACTCCATTTGTTTTTCGGCATGTTGCAGTTTATCATGGCACCATTTGGAAAGACGCATTCCTTCTTGAAAAAACGAAATTGCCTTTTCAAGCGGAACGTTGCCTTCTTCTAATTTTTCCACGATTTCTTCAAGCTGTTTCATCGCTTCTTCAAACGTTAATTCTTTTTCTTCACTCATCGAACGCTTCCTCCATTCCCCATACGTGACAATCAAGACGCCCATCTTGCAAGCGCACTTGAATCGTATCTCCCGGCTGAACTTGCCGAACACTTTTTACTAATTCCTCTTTTTCATTATAGACTAAGCTGTAGCCGCGCTCCATGATTTTTAGCGGGCTTAACGCATGAAGCTGCGACAAAAGAGAGGTAAACTGCCATTGCTTTTGTTTCAAAAGCGACTGCATTTCTTTTTCTAACGATTTTGTCAGCGCTTGTTGTTTTTCCACCATTTTTGCTAACTGTTCCGCTGGATGATGGGCCTCTAACTTTAGGTGAAGCTGTTCGAAGCGCTCCCGTTTTCGCTCGAAAAGCCGCTCGGTTTGCCGCTTCAGCCGTTCTAAAAGTGTGTCCAGCTGCTGCTCTTTTTGTTCGTACAGTTTTTTCGGATAGCGAAACGCATACGATTTTTGCAGGCGGCTTAACCGCTCGGATTCGGCTGCCATTTTTTCTTTCATCGCCCGAATCAATCGCACTTTTCGTTGCGTCATCCGCTCGATCAATTCGGCGACATGAGGCACGGCTAATTCCGCCGCCCCGGTTGGCGTCGGCGCCCGCAAATCAGCAACGAAATCGGCGATCGTAAAGTCCGTTTCATGGCCGACCGCCGAAATGACCGGAACGCGGGAAGCGAAAATCGCCCGCGCCACCTGCTCTTCATTGAACGCCCAAAGCTCTTCAATCGACCCGCCGCCGCGGCCAACGATCAGCACATCGATATATCCGAGTTCATTCGCTTTTTCAATCGAGCGGACGATCGAATCGACCGCATGTTCGCCTTGAACGAGCGATGGAAACAAAATGACCGTCCCAAGCGGATAGCGGCGGCGAATTGTTGTGACAATATCGCGGATCGCCGCTCCGGTCGGCGATGTGACGACCCCAATATAGCGCGGAAAAGACGGGATCGGCTGTTTATGCTCTGGGGAAAACAATCCTTCTGCTTCGAGCCGCTGTTTCAGCTGTTCATAAGCCAAATACAAGTTCCCGATTCCTTCCGGCTGCATTTCTTTCACATAAATTTGATAGTTGCCGCTCGGTTCGTAGACAGAAATTTCACCGCGCACAAGCACTTTCATGCCGTTCTCCGGCCGAAACGCCAAATAACGGTTATAGCCCGCAAACATGACGGCTTGAATGCGCGCATTTTCGTCTTTGAGCGTAAAATACATATGGCCACGCGAATGATACGTAAAGTTGGAAATTTCCCCTTTAATCCATAAATCTTGCAAATGCGGATCAACTTCGAATTTGCGCTTAATGTATTTCGTCAGCGCCGTCACCGTTACATATTTAATTTCTGCCACAAGACCGTCCTCGCTTATCGCTGAACTTGTTGCGCATATTCGCGCGCTGCTTCTACCGTATTATGAAGAAGCATTGTAATCGTCATCGGACCGACCCCTTTTGGCACAGGCGTTAAATAGCTGGCCACTTCCTTCACTTCATCAAATCGGACGTCACCGCATAATTTTCCATTTTCCGACCGGTTGACGCCGACGTCGATGACGATTGCCCCTTCTTTTACATGTTGCGCACCAATGAGATTTGCCTTTCCGACCGCCACAATTAAAATGTCGGCTTGGCGGGTAATGGCAGCTAAATCTTTCGTTTTCGAATGGCAATACGTCACTGTGGCATGTTCCCGTAAAAACAGCTGACCGACTGGTTTGCCAACAATGTTGCTACGGCCGACGACGACGACATGTTTGCCGGCAATATCGACACCGAGCGACTGCACCATAAATAAAATGCCGTACGGAGTGCACGGAAGAAACGCCTTTTGTCCGACCATCATGCGGCCGACGTTAATCGGGTGAAAGCCATCAACATCTTTTTCAGGTGCAATCGCTTCGATCACTTTCAGTTCGTTAATATGGCTTGGAAGCGGGAGTTGTACTAAGATCCCGTGAATCGCCGGATCACGATTAAGCTGTTCGATTTGCTGCAATAAAAACGATTCTGTAACCGTTTCTGGAAACGTCAACAATGTCGAACGAATGCCGACTTCGGCGCACGCTTTTTGTTTCCCTTTCACGTATGAATGGGATGCTGGGTTGTCACCAACAAGAATGACCGCAAGTCCTGGCTCAATCCCTTTGCTCTTTAGCTCCTCCACTTCTTTTGCCAATTGGGCGCGTTTTGCGCTTGCTAATTCTGTTCCATTAATGATTTGTGCTGCCATCGTTCCTACTCCCCTTTTCTGATCGTTCATTTTGTGTCGTTTATATTTGGCATTGTATCAGCAATCATGACATTTGCAATGCGTCTTTCACTTTTGAAAGAACCGCGTTAATAAACCGGCTTGATTTATCATCGCCAAATTTTTTCGCTAATTCGATCGCTTCATCAAAGCTTACGTTCACTGGAACGTCGTCGATATATTTCATTTCGTATGTTGCCATGCGCAAAATGGAACGATCGACGTTTGCGACCCTCTCTAACGTCCACTTTTCAAGGTTGCTTCGCAATAGTTCATCGATTTCCGCTTGATGTTCAATGACTCCGAACACAAGCTGGTGTAAAAACGGATCCACTGCTTCGTCTTGGACGACGTTTTGAATCGCTTCTTCTGGCTCAATCCGACCGACGTCAATTTGAAACAGCGCTTGGAGCGCCTTTTCCCTCGCTGTATGTCGCTTCATCGTTTCCCTCCTTGTTTTCACTAGTAGCGACAGAGCTATACAGTCGCCTTCGCTTTTCGTATTGTCTAGCTACGGCTCCTAGCTCTCTTGTGCCAAACAACCTTCCTCCGTCGAAGCAAAAAGCGCTTCTCGTCGGAAGAACGTCTGGCTTCGAGAGCTATACAGTCGCCTTCGCTTTTCGTATTGTCTAGCTACGGCTCCTAGCTCTCTTGTGCCAAACAACCTTCCTCCGTCGAAGCAAAAAGCGCTTCTCGTCGGAAGAACGTCTGGCTTCGAGAGCTATACAGTCGCCTTCGCTTTTCGTATTGTCTAGCTACGGCTCCTAGCTCTCTTGTGCCAAACAACCTTCCTCCGTCGAAGCAAAAAGCGCTTCTCGTCGGAAGAACGTTTGGCTTCGAGAGCTATACAGTCGCCTTCGCTTTTCGTATAAACGAACGTTATGTGATGATCATACCATATTTTCGTGATAAACGACACTATAATCCGTACAAATCATTAATGTAGCACATGAAATTATCGCCTTTTATAATTCCTATAAAAAACGCGTCCGTTCACTAAGATAACAAATTTTTTGCAAAATACAAAGGGGGCTTTTTTTATGAGCCCCCGTTTTCTCATTTATTCGTTTTCATGCTCTTGTTTCGCCGTATCGAATTGAACACCAACGACGTGAACGTTAACTTCGCTCGTTTCTAATCCCGTCATATTAAATAGCGCTTGACGGACGTTTTCTTGAATTTTTTTCGCAACGCTCGGAATGGAAACGCCAAATTGAATAAAGCAATAAATGTCGATCGCAACCCCTTCTTCTCTTATGTCGACTTTGACGCCTTTTCCGTGATTTTTTTTGCCTAACCGCTCCACAACACCTGCTGCGAAGTTGCCGCGCATTTGCGCAACACCTTCCACTTCGCTTGCCGCAATACCAGCAATCACTTCAATTACTTCCGGAGCAATCTCCACCTTCCCTAAAGTAGGCTCTTGTTCCATTTCAAATACGTGCTCAGACATCTCCAGCACCTCCTATGATTTCATCACATCATACAACTCAAGAAACTTTGTGTTGAAGTCCCCTTGCACGAATTTTTCGTGCTCTAATAATTTTAAGTGAAAAGGAATCGTTGTATGAATCCCTTCGATAATAAATTCGCTGAGCGCCCGTTTCATTCTCGCAATCGCTTCTTCACGCGTCGGGGCATGGACGATGAGTTTAGCAATCATCGAATCGTAATAAGGGGGAATCATATACCCTGGATAAGCCGCCGAATCGACGCGCACTCCTAATCCTCCAGGCGGGAGGTACATTTGAATCCTTCCCGGTGACGGCATAAAGTTTTTCTCCGGATTTTCGGCATTAATTCGGCATTCAATTGCCCAGCCATTAAACGTCACTTCCTCTTGTGTCAACGATAGCTTTTCACCAGATGCGACGCGAATTTGTTCTTTAATTAAGTCAACGCCTGTAATTAATTCAGTAACAGGATGCTCCACTTGAATGCGCGTATTCATTTCCATAAAGTAAAATTTTTTCGCCTTATGGTCAAAAATGAACTCCACCGTTCCGGCACCGGAGTAGTTAACCGCTTTGGCTGCTTTAACAGCTGCTTCCCCCATCTGCTTACGCATGTCTTCATCTAATGCCGGAGATGGCGCTTCCTCGACAAGCTTTTGCAAACGGCGCTGAATCGAGCAATCACGTTCCCCTAAATGAATGACATTTCCATAAGAATCGGCGAGCACTTGAATTTCGACGTGGCGGAAATCTTCGATATATTTCTCGATGTATACACCCGGATTTCCAAACGCAGTCGCCGCTTCTTGTTGCGTGATGTTAATGCCTTTCACAAGCTCTTGTTCGTTTCTCGCGACGCGGATTCCTTTTCCGCCGCCGCCTGCCGTTGCTTTAATAATGACAGGATAGCCGATTTCGTCCGCTAAAGCAAGCGCCTCATCGATGTTTGCAATGATTCCTTTCGATCCTGGAACGACCGGAACGCCAGCCTCGCGCATCGTTTCGCGGGCAATATCTTTAATGCCCATTTTTGTAATCGCTTCCGGGCTTGGCCCGACAAACGTGATATTGCATTCGCGGCAAAGCTCCGCAAATGCGGCGTTTTCCGCCAAAAACCCATATCCTGGGTGAATGGCATCACAACCAGTTAAGGTGGCGACACTCATAATGTTCGTAAAGTTTAAATAGCTGTCTTTTGAAGCTGTCGGTCCAATACAATACGCTTCATCGGCTAATTGAACGTGTAGCGCTTCCCGGTCCGCTTCCGAAAACACCGCCACCGCTTCGATGCCAAGCTCTTTGCACGCGCGAATGACGCGAACGGCGATTTCCCCCCGGTTTGCTACTAATAACTTTTTGATCATGGCCCGTCCTCCTTATTATTCTGGCTTCACAAGGAATAGAGGTTGTCCATATTCGACGAGCTGGCCATTTTGGACAAGAATTTCTACGATTTCACCGTTGATTTCTGCTTCGATTTCGTTAAAGAGCTTCATCGCTTCGATGATACAAACAATCGTATCGGTTTTGACTTTATCGCCCACTTTGACATATGGCGGTGCGTCTGGAGATGGCGCGGCATAAAATGTTCCGACCATCGGCGATGTAATTTTATGCAAATTGTCTGCTTTCACTACTTCTTGTTTTGGCGGTTCTTCTTGCTTCACTTCTTGCACAGGCGCTTGCGGCGCTGTCACTTCTGGAACGACCACTTTTGGCGCTCGTTCCACGACCGTTTTAACAACCGCTTCGACCGGAACATTTCCGTTCGGTTTTTTCATATGTACTTTTGTGCCCTCGTGCTCGTATAAAAATTCCTCAATGTTTGCTTGGTCAATTAACCGAATGAGTTCACGAATTTCTTGAATTTTCAACATTGTTCACACCTCTCGCCCCATAATTGTGTCATATACTACCATCATACGACAGACCTTCCTTCATATTCAACAATAGAATGTGACTTTTCGGCAGATTTACTACCTAGTCATATAAACAATTATTATTATATAGCATTAAAATCATTTTTCCACTGTAAAAATAAAATACCCTTATTTTCAGAAAAAAAAGCCGGCCTCTATAAAGAAGCCAGCTTCTTCGCTATTTTACCGGTTGAAACTCGACAGCAATATCTTGCATGTCGTTCATCTCGCTTTTCACAAGTTGAATGATTTCATTGGCCGCTTTCGCAGAGCTAGTTTTCGCTTTTACGGTTACTCTTACCGTATCCCCATCAGCGCGAACGAGCACGTCTTCATACCCTCCTTTTGATTTAATGAGCGTTTCTAACGTCGCTTCTTTTTCAGCAAGCGCTTCAAGCTGCTGAATTTTGTCAATGGCTTCGCTCTTCTGCTCAGCGGTTGCGCTTGTGGAGGCAACGACCGCATTTAATTGGTCGCGCAAACGGCTGCGTTCGTCGTCAATTTGCATGCGCAAAGCGGTAAAGACGTCATCGCTGGCGATGCTCGATGTCACTTTGCCATCCTGCACATCCGTTTCTTCCACAGCCATATCGGCCCCTTTTGTTTCAGTTTGTTTTTTCGCATCGTTTGTTTTCGTTTGATCATTCATAAACGCTACACTATCATTCATATCTTTTGGAGCCGTCACATAATATACAGACAATACAACTACTAAACTTAACATCGTTAATAGCCAGACAGTTTGTTTTTTTAACATTTTGATCGATCCTCCCTTATTTTTTTGGCAAGACGGCGACGCGATAACTTGGTACATTGAGAACGCGTGTTACCGCTTCGACGATCCATTTTTTAATTTGCAAATTATCAGCCCCCTTAGCAACGACGAGCACTCCGCGAATGTCCGGTTTTTTCGTTGTTACAACAATCGGTTTTTCGCTTTCCCCATCGCGGACGATGACGACTTGTTCGTTAAATGAATGATTTTCGATTTTTCGTTTGCCGCCTTCACGGTCTGTTTCGTCCGTTGTTTGTTGCTGAGTGACCCGGTTTTTTTCTAACACTTTTATTTCGGTGGCATCAACGTTGACAACGACCGTTACGTCGTCTACTCCTTCAATGGCTTCTAGTGCAGCTTTTAGCTGTTCTTCATACCGCTGTTCATACTCAGCGATGACTTTTGCCTTCGTATCGGACGTTTGCCCGAATGCTTCAACTGCTTTGTCGGTCGCTTTTCCCGAAACCGCAACAGCATTTGTCGACGATGGAGCTTTCCACGTATGGTTCATGAGCATCACCAACACCCCAACGAAAAGCAGGAGCAGCACGTAAGAAGCGGGTGTAGGCTTCTTTTCTTTTGTCTCTTTTTCCGACGGCGCAAGCCATCGCTTAATGAACGGAAACATCCCCCCAGTCCCTCCCCTCGATTTGGACAACGATTTTTTCTTCGTGTACTCCCCATTTCGCCGCGAAAAACGACGCAAGCTTTTTTCGTAACGCTTCATCTTCTGCATTGTTTGGAATGGGCTTTGACACGTCGATCATAACAGGCTGAATCGTTTCTTGCTTTTGCTCCTGCTGCTGACTGACAATTACTTCAATTGCTTGAATATCGTCAGGAGTTTGCAATGATGAACTTTCTTTTGTTTGCAAAGTGATATGTTGCACGGTCAATCCATATTGTTTCATCAACTCCCCAGCTACTTGTTTTTTCATCTGGACAGCCATTTGTTCTAAAATATATGCACGTTGTGAGGCTTGTATTTCTTTTTTCTTCTGTTCTAGTTCATTTTTCATCGTTTCTTGTTGCCCGCTTCCTTCCGCTGTCACTGTTGCTAAAAGACGATCGACATCGATGGAAAAAATGTTTAACAGCGGGGATAGCATAATGAGAAGGAGAATAAGCCCGACGACCATTTTTACGTATTTTTGAAAACTTGAAGAAGGGAGTAATAAATCAATGACGATCGCAAACAAAATAAATACGATAATATTAGTGACCCATTCAATGATGAAGTGCACGGATTCTCCCTCCTTACCGAACCATCATCGTAATATTTCCAGCGGTAATGATGACCGTTAAACTAAGAAAAAACATGAGCGAGACGATCGCTAACGCAGCCAAAATATAGAGGATACTTTTGCTAATGATGTTTAAGCAAGAAATGACAGGACCGCCGCCGAGCGGTTGCAAAACGGCAGCAGATAGTTTGTAAACAAAAGCAATCGTGAAAATTTTTAAGGCCGGAAATGCAGCGATGATGAGCAATAATGCCACTCCAGCGACTCCAACCGCATTTTTCAACAACATCGAAGCGGTGACAACCGTATCCGTCGCGTCCGTAAACATTTTCCCGATGACTGGAATGAAATTTCCCGCGACAAATTTAGCGGTCCTTAACGCGATGCCGTCTGCGATCGCCGATGTTGCTCCTTTGACAGACATGACACCGAGAAAAATAGTTAAAATCGAACCGAGCGTTGCCATCCCTACTTTCGTGAATAAATCGGCTAGTTGCGTCACTTTATAATGTTCAGACATCGTACTGACGATGTTTAACAGCGCTGCTAAAAACAAAAGCGGCAACGCCACATACTCAACAATCCCTCCCGTCACATTCATTAAAAAAAGAATCATTGGGTGGAAAAAGGCAGCCGAAACAAGCCCTCCGGAAGAAGCTAACAGTGCCAGCAACAGCGGAATGAGGGCAATCATAAAATGAGTCATTGTTTGAATGGCCTCTTGGGCGTATTCCATCCCCAGCCGAAAGCTGTTTAGTGCGAGGATCATCAACACCATATACACGACTGCATATGCTACTTTGCTGACAGCTTGTTGTTCAAACGCGGTTTGCAGCGATTGTAAGAACATACTGAACACCGTCAATAAAATGAGCATACCGAGCAGCTTGCTATTCGCTTGCAGTTCGTAAATGAGAAATTTTAAAAACGCCGTAAGCCACGCTTTTAGCGACCATTCTTTCTCCCCTTGCAAAAATTCAACAAGCGACCCTTTCTGGCTTTCCGGCAAAAAACCGCCGTACTTTACGATGATGTCGTTCCAATAGTTTTGGATGTCCTTTATATCTATTGATTCCAGCTGTTTTTCGGCAAGTTGCTCTTCGTTAGGCGCAGCTTGTACTACATACGGCAACAAAAAAAAGGAAGCGGCAACTAACCACGAAATGATCGCTTTTTTCAATAAATCACCCCCTTGATGAAGGAATCAAGCCAATCACTGTTTCGATAATGGCCGTTAAAATCGGGATCGCCATCGCTAAAATTAAAATTTTGCCGCCAAGTTCGATCTTGGAAGCGATTGCTCCTTGCCCAGCATCTTTCGAGATTTGCGACGCAAATTCTGCGATATAAGCAATACCGATAATTTTTAAAATCGTTTCAAAATACACCATATTGACGTTCGTGTCAGAAGCCACTTTTTGCAACATGCGCAAAATCGCGCTAATTTGGTCAATTAAAAAAAGAAAAATGATGCATCCGACAAACACCGTTAGTAAAAACGCCACGCTCGATTTATGCTCCTTTAGCAGCACGACTAAAAACGTGGCGATCAATCCTATGCCAACAATTTGCAACATTTCAATCGCCATCTCCCCCTAACTTCGGAACAAAAACACGTCTTTTATCTTTTGGAACAAGTCGCTAATGACGGAGGCGACCATAAACAAAATGTAAATAAAGCCGAGCAGAGTGACCCATTGTGCAAACTCCTTTTTCCCCATTTGATCAAGTACTGTATGCAGTAAAGCGATCGCGATGCCTACTCCAGCGATTTTAAAAATGACATCGACATCAATCCCCATCATCGTTTTCCTCCTAGAGTTAAATCAATAAAATAATGAGAAGCAGCCCTACAAGAAACCCTAAACTTTTCGCCATCTTTTCATAGCGGGCTTTTTTTTCGAGCGCATCTTGTTCTTCGCGGTCAAGATGGACAAGCGCCAAAGCAATTTGCTTTTGTTGAGCAACTCTGTCATATTGGCCTAACGTTTCGCCAAATTGCTTCATCACTTCAAATTCTCCTTGTTTTAGCGCGGTCGCTCGCCAAATCGCCCGCAAGCTATCTTCCCACGCTTCGTGGACGCTCGTTTCCCCCGTTTGTAGTTTTTCAGCAAACCGCTCAAAGAAGCGCGAAAACGGAAAAGCGAGCTGCCGCGCTAAATGCAGCGCCGCTTCCGCTAACGGAGTGTGGCCATACATAATTTCCGCCTCTAGTGCCTGCAACGCTATTTTTAACTGCCGCAGTTGTCTAGGACGTTCGCTTAACTGACGCGATGCCTCAAATCCGCTCCATGTCGTCGCAAGCAAAATAAGCAACGCTCCAAACCACTTCATTTTCTCACCTCCGCCCCGAATAATACCGTCCCTGACCTGTCAATAATGCGCCGAATCGTTCCGGGACCGCGCTCATTCGTCAGTTCAATAAACCGTTCAAATACGCGTTGTTCGATGAGCGGACGCAACGTCGGTCGTTGGGCGATGTCACCCCAATTTTTTCCGTGAACGGTCGTCCATACGCAAACACCGGCATGAACGGCTTCCAACATCGCCTCGCTATCTTCCCAGCGCCCAATTTCATCAACAATGAGCACGTCTGGGCTCATCGATCGAATCATCATCATCATTCCTTCTGCTTTCGGGCAAGCGTCAAGCACATCGACGCGATGCCCTAGCTCAAATTGTGGTATACCTTTGACACATCCAGCAATTTCGGAACGTTCATCGACAATACCTACTTTTTGCGCCGGAATGTTTTTCGCTGGGACACCGCTGCTAATCGTGCGGGCAATGTCACGAAGCAAAGTTGTTTTTCCTGTCTGAGGAGAGCCAATAATCATCGTGTTGCACCACCGTCCGTTATGCACATATGGAATGAGCGGTTGGGCGATGCCGATTTTTTGCTTGGCAACGCGAATATTAAAAGAGGTGACGTGACGAATTGCTTTCACACTTCCACCGTCGGTAATGACTTTCCCTGCTAATCCGACACGATGTCCGCCTTGAATCGTAATAAATCCTCGTTTTAATTCTTCTTCGATCGCATAAATCGAATAATGGCTGAGCTTGTTCAAAAGGTGAACACCGTCTTCCGCTGTCACTTCATAAGGCAGAAAGTATGGAGTGCCTTTCGCGATCACTTCTAACGGGCGCTGCACGCGAATGCGAATTTCCTCGATCTCGCTTTTCAACGAAAACGGCCATTGCTCCAGTGCAGCAGCAATTGTTTTCGGCAACACGTCCATGATCGTTTGCATACGCCCCCGCCTCCTTATGTATTACTTATAAATTCCGAAGAGAATGAACGCGACACCGAGCCCGATCCAAAATAGTTTTGCAAAAGAAAGCTCGTCCGTTAGCGAAAGAAGGCCGATGGTCATCGTCATGATGAAAATGATTGGACCGACGATCGCAAGCAGTGCATTGATTGCCACCGCTTTTTTCACATCGTTGAAAGCTAACATCGTCATCGCTGCCGTCAATTCAATTGCTGCGGATAATAAACGCAATCCTGCCATCGAAAGAACCGTTGCATCGATCAGCGCGAACCATCGTTTCATTGAATCCCCCTAAAATAATATGATTAGTACAAACTATGCAAAGCCGCTTCGTTTCAGAAGTGGTTTTTAGGCAAAATCAAGAAAAACGGAGCTAAGCAATAAAAAAACCCCTTGCTATACAGCAAGGAGTTTCTTATAGTTACGCGCGGGATACGTATGTTCCGTCTGTCGTATTGATGATAAGTACGTCGCCTTCGTTTACGAAGAACGGCACTTGCACGACAAGGCCTGTTTCCAATGTTGCCGGTTTAGAGCCGCCAGAAGCCGTATCGCCTTTAATGCCTGGCTCTGTTTCTACGACTTTTAGTTCCACTGTGTTCGGAAGCTCAACGCCAATCGTTTCGCCTTGATACATCATAATGAATACTTCCATATTTTCTTTTAAGAATTTTAATTCGTGCTCGATTTGTTGCGAAGAAAGCTCAATTTGCTCATATGTTTCCGTGTCCATAAAGACGTGTTGATCACCGTTCGCATATAAATATTGCATTTTCCGGTTGTCAATTTGGGCACGGTTGACTTTTTCACCTGCACGGAACGTTTTTTCTTGAATCGATCCAGTGCGAAGGTTGCGTAATTTAGAGCGAACGAACGCCGCTCCTTTCCCTGGTTTCACGTGTTGGAACTCGATGACGCGCCAAATATCGCCATCTACTTCGATCGTTAGTCCTGTACGAAAGTCGTTCACTGAAATCATTGACAAATGTCCTCCTACTTCCAATATTATAAAATAATTAACTCTTTTGGTGAGCGAGTCAGCGACTCGTTACCGTCCGCAGTGACAACGGTATCGTCTTCAATGCGCACGCCGCCAAGTCCTGCTATGTAAATACCCGGCTCTACGGTGACGACCATCCCCGGCTCTAGCACGATGTCGGAACGGGCGGATAACGCTGGTCCTTCGTGCACTTCCAATCCGATTCCGTGACCGGTAGAATGGCCAAAATATTCACCATATCCTTTTTCGGCGATATAGTCACGAGTGAGCGCATCCGCTTCCCGACCGGTCATCCCTGGCTTAATACCAGCCATGCCGCGCAATTGCGCTTGTAACACGACGTCATATATTTGTTTCAGCTCGTCGCTTACATCACCGACCGCAACGGTTCGCGTAATGTCTGAACAATAGCCTTTGTAATAAGCACCGAAGTCAAGGGTAACAAACTCGCCTTTTTCAATGACCTTCTCGCTTGCCACTCCGTGCGGTAACGCCGAACGATAGCCAGATGCAACGATAATATCAAATGAAGAAGAAACAGCGCCTTGTTTGCGCATAAAAAACTCTAGCTCATTCGCCACTTCGATTTCGGTTACGCCAGGGCGGATAAACCGAATGATATGATCAAACGCTGCATCCGCAATCTCCGCTGCTTCCTTTAATATCTTAATCTCTGCGGCTGACTTAATCAAGCGCAACTTTTCAACGATGCCGGAAACAGGCACAAGTTCGGCCTTTATTTCTTTTGCGTATGTTTGGAACGTTGCGTACGACATATGGTCTTGCTCGAAGCCAAGCTTCTTGATTCCAAGCTCCGTAACTTGTTTGGCGACCTCTTCGATGATTAGCCCAGTATGTTGAACGATTTCGTACCCTTCCACTTGTCTAGCAGCTTGTTCTGTATACCGAAAATCGGTGATGAATACCGCATGCGCGGGTCCGATCACGACAACGCCGGCCGTACCAGTAAACCCCGTCATGTAACGGCGGTTATAGCCGTTCGTGATCAGCATGCCATCGATGCCGTATTCGGCAAAACGTGCACGCAGTTTTTCTATTTTCTCCATATTTTCTCTCTCCCTTTCACCTTCTCTAACAGCGCCAAAATCGCCAACCGATAACCAGTAAAGCCAAGCCCGACAATTTGTCCGATCGTCACAGGTGCAATGACGGACACATGGCGAAACGGTTCGCGGGCATGGATGTTGGAGATATGTACTTCCACGACAGGGACAGTAACACTAGCAATCGCATCGCGAATGGCATAACTATAATGAGTAAACGCCCCTGCATTCAAAATAATGCCGTCATATGCGCCTTCGGCGGCATGAATTTGTTCGATAATATCTCCTTCATGGTTGCTTTGAAAACAAGTAAGTTCTGTGTCGTGCTCCGCGGCAAAAGCAATGAGTTGCTGCTCAAGGTCGTGCAACGTATCGCTGCCGTAAATGTGCGGTTCACGCTTGCCAAGACGGTTTAAGTTCGGACCGTTAATGAGAAGAAGACGCGCCATGTTCACCGCCCCTTAAAGAAAAAGAATGTTCAAACAATCCCATTTTATCATAAAATACCTATTATCACTACTCATTTGCGGTTTTTGTCGGTTGTTTTTGTTGCTCGTTTTCTTGCGCTTCAAATGAAATCGAATAGCCGACGAACAGTCCATATAAAATGTACAAGCAAATGGTGGTGATGATCGTATTTCGTTCTAGTTGTGAAACAGGGCGCAATCCTGGGAGCATTGGATTGAACACGTAAAAAACGAGGATCCATAGCGCAAGGCCATAGCCGATTCCTACCCACATGCTTTTCATTTTGCGAAGCAGCACGTAATAAAGAAGCGCTACGACAATCGAAAGTACGCCAATGAGGAAAATCGCTAAATAATTTCCTGTTTTTCCATATTTCCAATCCCCGATCTTCCACGGCAATAAAATCATGTTTGGACTTAGTTCTGTAAAGTGAAAAAAATGTGCTAAATAGCCTAATAAGCTCCAAAATACGCCACCAACAAACCCAGTGATGGCTGCTTTCATCCATAACGCCATCGGTTGTTCTCGTTGATTTTGTTCTAACTGTTGATTGTCTTTCATGACCGTTTGCCACCTCCGTTTTTAGTATGGCCTTTGGCGAGCAAGCTCATGAATAAATTTGCAAATACCATGTCTATCCATTTTTATTTTTGGCAATGATAATCATAACATCAACCTAGAGGTTTCCGACTATTTCTTGTAGAATAAAATAATAAGGAAGGCAGAGACGACAAACAAAATTGAAATAGGTTGGTGTAAACAATGGAGAAAGCGATGAAACCGGTATATGGCGGACAGGCGGTTGTCGAAGGAGTCATGTTCGCAGGAAGAAGGCATTCTGTGACCGCGATTCGCCGCAAAGACAAATCAATCGAATTTTTTCATGTGCCTCGGCAAACGAATCCAACGTTGGCGACGCTGAAAAAAATTCCGTTTATTCGCGGGATTATTGCCATTTTAGAAGCAAGTGCAAACGGGGCAAAACATTTTCAATTTGCGAGCGAGCGTTACGATTTAGACCCAAACGAGGATAACATACAGAACGAAGCAAAGAAAGAGAGTTCGAGGTTATCGATCGTTTTAAGCGTCGCTGTTGTAGGGATTTTATCCTTTTTGTTTGGTAAATTTCTATTTACGATGATTCCAGCTTTTTTAGCGAACTTTACGAAACCTATTTTTCCATCAAAAATGGCGCAAATTTTCGTCGAAGGGGCTTTTAAGCTGTTATTGTTGCTGTTGTATATTTACTTTATTTCGTTGACTCCGCTTGTTAGACGAGTGTTTCAATACCACGGGGCGGAACATAAAGTTATTAACGCGTTTGAAAACGGGGTACCGTTGACCGTCGAGCACGTTCAACAACAGTCGCGGCTCCATTACCGCTGCGGCAGCAGTTTTATTTTATTTACTGTCATCGTCAGCGTATTCGTGTATATGTTCGTTCCGGTCGATCCGCTTTGGGTGCGAATTGTGAACCGTCTCGCGCTAATTCCGGTCGTTCTCGGCATTTCGTTTGAAGTGTTGCAGTTTACAAACCGACTAAGAAATGTGCCAGTATTGCGCTGGCTCGGATATCCAGGGTTATGGCTACAGCTGTTGACGACAAAAGAACCGACCGATGACCAAGTGGAAGTAGCGATCGCATCGTTTCAACAATTGCTTCGTTTAGAGGAACAGGAAGCAACAAAAGTCGCTCGTTAATTTTTCAAAGGAGGTGGGGGCGGAATGTTTCGGCGTACGACTCATCCGTTGATTGGGATTGTCCTTTTTCTTGGAGCGTTTGGGTTAGTGTATACGTTGTTTGCACAGCCGGCATTGCTTTTCCGTCGCATCATTTTTATCGGGTTGATTGTAGCCTTGCTTTACGCCATTTACTATTTTGTTTATCAGCGACGGATGGATAAAGAGAGAGCCGCTTATTTAAAGGCCGTACAACAGTCAAAAAAACGGCATGTGGAGCGAGGGAAAGTGCCGGCGAAATTATCCCATTCGAAAAAAGGAACGCACCACCGTTTACCGAAAAAACGCAGCACAACACATTTAACTGTCATCGAAGGGAAGAAGGGAAAAAAGAAAAATCGGGCTTCGTTTTAGCCCGATTTTTTAGTATGTCCACTTTTTTAAAAACTGTTCTGTTTTTTGTTTGCCGTATACAATTAACTTGTCGCGAACGTCGGTTGTCATTGCGAATTCCGTCGATAGAACGTGTCGGATAGGAATAAAGACGATATTTTTTTCGTGCCGTCGCGAAATGTAACGGGCGTCATGCGCTTCTTTCATCGCGTTAAATAACGCCTCGTACAGTTCGATTGCGTTGCGAATGTTCTTTTTTGGTCGTTCTTCTAGTTTGGCGCTCAGTTGAATGCCGAGGACAGGGCGTTTTTTCATTTGCTTTTCGTCGTCAAATAAAAAAAGCGGAAAGTTGCTTAACACACCACCATCAACAACAACACATGCTCCTTGCGGTGTCTCGATTTTCACTGGTTCGAAAAAATATGGGATGCTTGTGCTCATTCGCACCGCTTTCGCTACGGAAAACGTATTCGGGTCGATGCCATATTGCGGCAAGTCGGCAGGCAAGACGAGGATACGGCCGTTCGTAACGTCAGAAGCGACGATATGTAAACGGTCTTTTGGCAAATCAGCAAACGTTCGTACTCCTTTTGCTGCTAACGCACGTTCGAGCCACTCTTCTAACATTTTTCCTTTATACAATCCCATTTTCCAATATAAGAAAACCCATTTCATCAGGGGAAACGATACAGCTAGTTTTCGCACATCAAGCAGCTTTCGCAAGTCTAGCTCGTCGATCATCGCAATCATTTCGTCGCTCGTATACCCAGCGGCGATAAGGGCAGCAATGAGCGAACCAGCGCTCGTTCCTGCTATCCGTTTTGGCGTCATTCCTTTTTCTTCAAGCGCCTGGTACGCCCCAATAAGCGCAAATCCTTTCACTCCGCCTCCTGAAAACACGATGTCTACGTCCACGCAGTTCTCCCCCTTCTGGCGATTTTATATATGTATAAGAGGGAGACGGGAGATTTAGGTGTAAAAATAAAAAAAGAGTAAGAAACCTTACTCTACCGTCTGCTCATTTTGTTTTTGAATCGTGCGAAGCGCTTGAATACGTTCGGGATCTTCTTGAAAATATTGCACTAAATCGCCGATGCGGTCGATGGCATTCCAACTTAAATGGTGTTCGATTCCTTCCACGTCGCGATAAATGTTCTCCTCATCAACGCCGATGATGCGCATAAACTGCTCTAGCAACTCATGGCGGTACACGAGCCGCTTGCCGATTTTTTTTCCTTTCGCGGTTAATACGAGCCCACGATATTTTTCATATACTAAATATTCGTCTTTATCGAGTTTTTGCACCATTTTTGTGACAGAGGAGGGATGAACGGACAATGCCTCGGCAATATCTGATACGCGGGCATATCCTTTTTCTTCAATTAGGATATAAATTTGTTCGATATAGTCCTCCATGCTTGGTGTCGGCATAACAGTCCCCTCCCATAAACCAATACTATCAAAAATAGCAATCAGTATTATTATATCATGGGACAGTAAATTGACAAGGACATCTGCAGAGCCAACTTTTTATATTAAGAAAGGGGCGGAAATTTCCACCCCCTTTATGTTATAATCCACACTTTAATTGCGCACCGCAGCTTGTGCATGTGTTGCAGCCGCCGATTTCTTCGACCGTTCCTTCGCGGCATACTGGACAAATGTTTCCGACTTCCGAGCCGATCGTAACGTCGGTTGCGCGTAAATCTGGAATCGTTTCAACGAGGGCAACGGTTCGTTTTTTCGGTTCTTCTGGAATTAATTCAAGCTGTTCTTCGACTGCATTTTCTTCCGCCTTTAATGTCAATACTTGCGCATCGCGGCTGCCGTCAACATAGACCGTACCGCCTTTTGCGCCGCCTCTCCATAACCGCTCGTACACTTTTTGCACTTGCTCGACCGTATAGCCGCGCGGTGCGTTCACTGTTTTTGAGAGGCTGGAGTCGACCCAGCGCTGGATGATGCATTGCACATCGGCATGCGCTTCCGGCGGTAAATCCATCGCGGTTACAAACCAATGCGGCAAATTGTTCGGATCTGCTTCTGGATGGTTGTCCAAATATTCTTGGACGATATCCGCCTTCACTTCAATAAACTTGCCAAGACGGCCGCTTCGATAATAAGAAAAGGAAAAATATGGTTCAAGCCCTGTGGACACGCCGATCATGGTTCCGGTACTCACTTGTGTTACTTCTATCTAAGCAATATTTTAGAATAGAAGGTGAATGAATAAATCACTCACTCCATATGTCGCCATATGGGTCAGACTATATCTTCAACCAAATCTCTTGTGAATGTCTTTTGCGATGACAAGGATATTCACATAAGGTAATTAAATTAGATAATTCATTTGCCTTTGCCCAATCACCATTGAAAGCCCTAAATGGTATAATGTGATGAACTGATAATTCACGCCCATATTCCGCTTCTGTTATCCCACAATCTTGACAAGTAAAATTATCTCGTTCTCTAGCCTTTCTACGCTGAATTCTCCAATTGGGCCCATAATATTCTATATCTCCTCCTGCCCAAGCACCATTGTTTTCTCCAGAGAACATCCCAGTTCTTTCATAATAATTGCTCATGCAATGCACAGAACAGAAATTAAGGTTTCTAACAACAGAAGGTTTTTTCTCGATTTTTTTGCCACAATTATTACATGTGACAATAATTCGCTTTTTATATTGAGCTTTTCCTCTTTCCCCGTTCGCTTTGCCTAGACATGTTCTCGAACAATATTTTGCGCTTAATTTTCGATTTTCTGGGACATCGAACGTTTTTCCGCAAGTTTCACAAATTTTTTCGACACGTTTTCTCAAGTGTTGATTAATTTGATGGGCGTTCTGTATTAGATACATTCTCCTACATTGTTTGTTACAAAAATTATTTTTTTGAATAATAGAAGGCTTTCGAAGCATTTCCCTTCCACAAAACGAGCAAAAAACTTTAATTTTTTTACTCATCTTTTTCCAAAATAATGGTGGATTCTTTTTTTGATACTCTGTTTTGCAAGATCGAGAACAAAACTTTTTTCTTTCAAAGTGACTAGGTTTTACATAAATTTCTTCATCGCAATTAAGACATTTTTTCTTCACAGGAACATCTCTCCTTTTCTGTCCTAATATGATTATTATAAAACAGAACAAGTGTTCCTGTCACAAGATTTGGTTGCTCGGCGTATAGTCGTTGAGGGGTCAGCCACGACTTCCCTGCGGATTGTCTGGTAGGATAACCCAACACTCTTGCATTTTTACCTCTTTAATGTGCTGGCAAGGCACAGGTAGCAAGAGATACGCCAGATTTCCCCGCATATAGCCGAGTTTTCACTGTATTTTTACAAATACAGGGGGCAACTACTTACCCGTCGGAGCCACGGTCAGCAAATGCGAGTTGCGAATGCCGTATGTTAAAATATCTTGGCGAATATCGTCCGGCATTTTTTTCATATAACCGGTGTGAATAAACGCTTCACGCAGTTTCATCGTTTCTTCTTCTGTTTCGCCAACTAAAAACGGAAAGCTTCCTTTTTCTTTTGCGAGCTCAATCGACGCGCGGTATGCCGTTGTCGCAATTGTTTTAAACAGCTCGTCCACTAACTGATTGCCTTCTTCAGAGCCGTACTCTTTTTCGCAATAAATGAGCAAATCAGCTAATCCCATCACGCCGAGACCGACGCGGCGCTCCCCGAGCGCTTGCTTTTTATTTTCCTCAAGGAAGTATGGGGTTGCATCAATGACGTTATCTTGCATACGGACACCGACTTCAACCGTCCGCTTTAATTTTTCATAGTCGACGACTTTCTTTTCTTTATCGACCATATTCGCCAAATTAATCGCAGCTAAATTGCACACAGAATAAGGTGCGAGTGGTTGTTCCAGCTTATGTTACCCTATCGGCTTTTTATCCGATAGCTCTAACGGTTCATTTCCCGTTAGCTCAGCATACGTTTTCATTACACACGCTTTTCATAAACTTAAGAAGTTCTTTTCTCCCTAAATCTTTTCCAAAAACAGCTTTTGAAATCACTCTAAGATCCTTTACTCCAAACAAATCGTGAATTTCATTTAATAATGGGGCAATAACTGTACTAACTTTATTCAACTTAGCATTGAGAACAATCTCTTTATTTAGTTTCGACCATTGAATAGTGTAATCTCTTATTTCGACATGTAATATCTCCCTTTTACTAACGTACACTTCAGTCGCTTTTTTTATTGCATTCTTCCCAGCACAAGATTGACTACAAAATTTTCTTGATGAAGTTTTTATTACAGTGAAGCAGTCACCGCAGTTCTTGCAAACCCTTTTTTCCCTAGGAATTTTAATCTTTCCTTTTTGTGATAATCCAGACTTTCTTAAACCTTCTAACATTCTTTGCTTTGCATAGCTATCAGTTTCCCACAACTTCTTTGTATGTTCACCAATTTTTTTCTTTGTATCCTCTCGATGCTTCATACTGTAATGACCGTTTAAACTACCAGAAGCGACTTTACTAATAGTAGTCTCATTTGAATTTATCCATTCTTCGATAGTACCCGTCAACGTAAAAGGCAAATGTTCATAGATTACTCGCAGTTTCTCATAAGAAACTAGCTCACATTCAATGCCATATTTACGATGAATTTCAGTTAAATCATTTAAAGCCTTTTCTATCTCCTTCTTGTTCCTTGATTTAACTTCCACTATTCTGCAAACATTCCCATTATTATCGTAAATAAAGAAGTCTGGTTTATATAACCTATAACCTAGATCAAAAACTTGATCCTCGTAGCCCCATTGAATTGAATGATAATCTAAATATTTGGCATATGCATATTCATAAGAACTTCTCAAATAAAAACCTCTGTAAAATCCGGCATATCCCCTATTCATCCGGCAGTACACCGTCCTTGCGAAAAGCGTGTGTAATGCTGCGGCCTCTTGCGGAGATTATATTCTGCCTTTTTAGACAGGTTCACTCCGTATGCGTTGCCCCTGACTGAGTTTTTAGGCTCAGCCTTCGGTTCAGGTTCCCATCTCAGGGTTCCTGCTTCATTCCGCAGTTTTTTACGTGAGGCAAACTATTCACCACACGGATTTGTTGCGACTACTTTTTGTCCGTACGCTCTTGCATTCGTCATGTCGTTGGCGTTGTCGATAAAGAAAATGCCTGGTTCTGCTGAATACGTTGCGCAAATGTTAATGAGCTTCCATAGCTCGCGGGCACGAATTTTTCGATAGACGCGAACGCGATAACCCATTTTCTCCCATTCGCGCACATCGCCGACTTCGTGCCATTTTTCGTTGTAGATGCGCATTTCTTCTTCCGAGTACGTTTCCACATCTGGGAAGCGCAATTCGTATTCTTCATCGTTTTCTACTGCCTGCATAAACTCTTTCGTTAAGCAAACAGAAATGTTCGCTCCTGTTAAAAAGTCCGGATTGTGCACGCTATACGTACCACCTGTCCGCAACTTTTCTTCCGCATCTTTAATAATTTTTTCTGAAAAGCCGCCGTATCCTGGGATGTTTTTATAGTTGACGATCCCTTGATACATCGCGCGTTCTTGTTCGGTAAGTGGCGTAAACTTTAATTTTTCTTTCGCTGCTTTTTGAATACCTTCATCTTCTGTATTTTCAAGCAAATAGCGCAAAATGCGCGGATTTTGCATTTTTGAAATAATAAATTCAATAATGTCCGGGTGCCAATCGGCTAGCATAATCATTTGAGCGCCACGCAATTTGTTACTCACTCATTTGAGTGGGTGTGGTCATTTCTGCCACACTCTCTAGCTTTCACTAGAGGTCGGACTATCTCATCAAAGAGAAGCCTCTTTGTCTCGTGCCCCATCATCTCGTTTCCGAGCATGATAGTCTACTCCTTCCATTTTTGAAGCAGGAAGTTTCGATAGTCTCTGAACCTTCATCTCCGTTTCCAGAGATGCTTGGCTGCTGGTTGCCCATTGTTCCATCCAATTGATTTTCACACCATCACGCCTGCCGTTGCCAGCTACGTTGTGGTTCAATTGGCTTTAGGGTGTTCCAGCAATTCACGAGATTTTACTCCCGCCGATGGCGCTCTGTTAACGGGAGCCACCTTGTTCCACAAGATGGGTAAGTTTCGCAATGTCGTCAAGCCATGATACCGATCCGGACGATTTTCCGTTGACTCCGCGCGCGAGTGTATTGCGTGGGCGAAGGGTAGAACCGTTCGTTCCGACACCGCCACCGCGGCTCATAATTTCCATCACTTGTTTTCGATGTTCAGAAATGCCTTCGCGCGAGTCTTTAACAAACGGCATCACATAGCAGTTGAAGTACGTCACTTCTGTTCCAGAACCTGCCCCGTACAACACGCGTCCAGCTGGAACAAAGTTAAGGCTGACGAGCTGTTCATAAAACTTTTCAAACCATTCTTGCCGCTTTTCTTCTGTTTTTTCAACAGCAGCTAGCCCGGTTGCGTTCCGTTTCGCAATTTGCTCATAAAAAATTTCAAGCGGCTTTTCAATGACATCGAGCGAGCGAACAACAATGCCTGTTTTCGCCTCCTCTTCTTCTAACACATGACGATATTCTTCTTCAACGAGCACGTGTGCTTTTTTATTTTCCCAGTCCAACTCAACGATAAATCCAAGCCCGCGCGCCGGAAACTTCGGATCTTCCTTTACGGTTAAAACGACAAAATCTCCGACGCTTAACGTTAATTTTTCCGTATCTTTAAACGAGTAGCGGTCAAGCATAACTAAACGCGACACGCCTTTATGCGTAATGTGCATGTCCTCCGTAATCGGATGCACTTGCGGAAATAAGCGAATGTCCGCATTTAGTTTAGCAATATCCAATTTCATTCGTTCAGAAGACGCAACCGTCATTCTTCAATCTCTCCTCTTCTTTCAAATTGTCCACTTTCTGCCTGCAAATTCTGTCTAGATTAAATTACCATATCGCCAACAAAAAAACAATATATAGTATGATTTTTTTATCGATACATACTATATATTGTGTGTTAGGTCAACTATTTCTCATTTTGTCAAATAACAAAAACGAGAGAAACGAGAGAAAACAAAAGAAAACCGTTCGAAATCGACGTATTTTCCCGATAAACAAAACATTTTGCTGGTTGCTTTTCAACGAAAACGAAGAAACGCGGATTTTTCCGCGTTTATCGTTTAAAATTCCACTCATCGCTCGCATATTTTTTTTCCGCGAGCTCGTTCACATACGCCATTTCTTCTGCCGATAACGTATACGGTTCTAACACAATCTCTAGCCCTTTTTCAAACCCTTTGAAAAACGCTTCTTTCGCCTCCGGAAGCGTAATTTTCCGCTCGGTTAGTTCATTAATTGCGACCGCCTTATGTTTAAAGTTTTGCCGCAGCCGCTCTTTCACCCGCTCATTTGGATACTTAAACAAGCGAAAAAGCATCTCTTCATCTAAGTCTAATAAAATCGAACCGTGCTGTAAAATGACGCCTTTTTGCCGCGTTTGTGCGCTTCCTGCCACTTTTCTTCCTTCGACAACGAGCTCATACCAAGACGGTGCATCAAAACAAACAGCCGAGCGCGGGTTTTTCAAATCCGCTTTTTCTTCTTTTGTTTTTGGAACAGCAAAATACGCATCAAGCCCTAGGAAACGAAATCCTTCTAAAATGCCTTGTGAAATGACGCGATACGCTTCCGTCACCGTTTGCGGCATTTTCGGATGTGCCTCCGATACGATGACGCTATATGTCAATTCTTGATCATGCAGCACTCCGCGTCCACCTGTTGGCCGTCTGACAAAACCGAGGCCGTGCTTTTTCACTGCCTCCATATCAATTTCTTTTTCGACTTTTTGAAAATAGCCAATCGAAAGCGTCGGTGGATTCCAGCCGTAAAACCGAATCGTCGGCGGAATTTTTCCTTCGCTATGCCACTCTAACAACGCTTCATCAAGCGCCATATTAAACGCTGGAGAACAATCGCCCGAGTCAATAAATCGCCATCTTTCTTTTTCCACTTCTCCACCTTCTTTCCCCTTCTTTTGCGTCTATTAGTTTAACAAACAAAGTGGACGAAGAAAAGCGAAAATGCTTTGCGTCCGATGTATAACATCGATATAATAGGATTTGTCGAATGTTGAAAGAAAAGGGGGCTTGTTGCTCATGCAATGGCTATGGATTATCATTGGCGCCTTGATTACCTATTCTGCTGTCATGTATTTCATGCAGCGCAAAATGGTGAAAACGCTCACGGAAGAAGAATTCCGCGCTGGCTACCGGAAAGCACAACTCATCGATGTTCGCGAACCAGATGAATACGCTGCTGGACATATTTTAGGCGCACGCAATATTCCGCTGACGCAATTACGCATGCGCATGAACGAATTGCGCAAAGACCAACCGATTTATTTATATTGCCAAAGCGGACTTCGTAGCGGCCGTGCGGCGCAAATGCTCTACCGCAAAGGCTACCGTGACTTGTACCACTTAAAAGGTGGATTTAAAACGTGGACAGGAAAAGTGAAGAAAAAATAAGGTGCCAAGCAAAAACGCCTGGCACCTTTTGTTTTACTTCTGATAACGCAAAATTGGTTTGCGAGCGGCAGTCGTTTCATCCAAGCGTTTGACGACCGTTGTATGCGGCGCTTCTTGGACGATTTCCGGCGTTTCTTCCGCTTCTTTCGCAATTTGGATCATCGCGTCAATGAACGCATCGAGCGTTTCTTTTGACTCGGTTTCCGTCGGCTCGATCATCATGCACTCTTCGACGATGAGCGGGAAGTAGATCGTTGGCGGATGGTAGCCGAAATCAAGCAAACGCTTCGCAATATCAAGCGTGCGCACCCCTAATTTCTTTTGCCGCTTTCCTGATAACACAAATTCATGCTTACAATGACGGTTGTATGGCAAATCGTAATATTCCGCTAAGCGACGCATCATGTAGTTGGCGTTTAATACCGCATATTCTGTTACGGCCTTTAAGCCGTCTGGACCCATCGAACGAATATACGTATACGCGCGAACGTTAATGCCGAAGTTCCCATAAAACGGCTTTACGCGGCCGATCGCTTGCGGTCTGTCGTAGTCAAGATAATAGCCTTTTTCTCCTTTTTCGACCGTTGGTTTCGGTAAAAACGGAATAAGGTCAGCCTTCACGCCAACAGGACCAGAACCAGGACCACCGCCGCCGTGCGGGCCGGTAAATGTTTTATGAAGGTTTAAATGCACGACGTCAAAGCCCATATCGCCAGGTCGTGCTTTGCTTAATACGGCGTTTAAGTTCGCTCCGTCGTAATACAGCTTTCCGCCTGCGGCATGCACGATTTCCGCCATTTCTAAAATGTTTTCTTCAAAAAGACCGAGCGTATTTGGGTTTGTAAGCATAAGCGCCGCTGTATCTGAACCGACGACGCGGCGTAAATCGTCTAAATCGACAAGCCCTTCTTCTGTCGATTTCACCGTCACCGTCTCAAACCCTGCGACCGTAGCCGAAGCAGGATTCGTACCGTGCGCCGTATCAGGAACAATGACTTTCGTCCGGTTGTAGTCGCCGTTTGCTTCATGATAGGCGCGAATCATCATCAGTCCTGTCCATTCCCCATGCGCGCCAGCTGCTGGCTGCAACGTCACCGCATCCATTCCAATAATTTCTTTTAAATGCTCTTGTAGGTCATACATTAATTCAAGCGCCCCTTGCACCGTTTCTTCCGGCTGAAGCGGGTGAATGTGGGCAAACCCAGCAAAGCGGGCAACGTTTTCGTTAATTTTTGGATTGTATTTCATCGTACACGACCCAAGCGGATAAAAGCCGGAATCGACCCCGTGGTTGCGCTTCGATAACGCTGTATAATGGCGCATAATGTCAAGCTCCGACACTTCTGGAAGCTCCGGTGCTTCTTGCCGAATGTAGTCGGTTGGGACGACTTGTGCGACATCGACTGCTGGTACGTCTAGTGCTGGTAAGCTGTACCCGATTCGTCCTGGCTTGCTTAATTCAAAAATAAGCGGTTGGTCTTTATGCATGACAATCCCCCAATTCTTTCACAAGCGTGTCGATTTCTTCTTTCGTGCGCAATTCTGTCACCGCAATTAACATGCAGTTTTGCAATTCAGGATAATCGCGCCCGAGATCGTAGCCGCCGATCATTCCTTTTTCCAATAGCTTTTTATTTACTTCCGCTACCGGCTTGTTCATGCGAACGACAAACTCATTGAAAAACGGTCCTGTAAATACGACATCAAACCCATAATTTACGAACGCTTCTTTTGCATAATGCGCTTTTTGAATATTCATCGTCGCCATTTCTTTCACGCCGTTTTTGCCGAGCGCTGTCATCGCCACCGATGCAGCAAGAGCGTTTAACGCTTGGTTGGAGCAAATATTCGATGTTGCTTTGTCGCGGCGAATGTGTTGCTCGCGCGCTTGCAGCGTTAATACAAAGCCGCGGCGTCCTTCTTCATCTGTCGTTTGTCCGACGAGACGCCCTGGGATTTTGCGCATCAGCGCCGATTTGACCGCAAAATAGCCGCAATGCGGGCCGCCAAATTGCGTTGGAATACCAAAGGCTTGAGCATCCCCAACAACGATGTCCGCACCAAACGTTCCTGGTGGCGTCAATACCCCAAGCGCAAGCGGATTGCTTGCGACAACGAACATTCCTTTATGCGCATGAGCAATCGGTTCGATTTCTTTTAGCGGTTCAATTTGTCCAAAAAAGTTTGGATATTGTACAATGACACATGCGACATCTTCATTCATTTCTGCTTGCAGCGCTTCTAAATCGGTGACGCCGTTTTCGTACGGAATTTCAATCACTTCGAGTCCAGGTCCTTTCGCGTACGTTTTCACGACGTCGCGATATTCTGGATGCACCGCGTTTGATAATAATACTTTTTTCTTTTTCGTATGCGCTGCGCTTAATAACGCTGCTTCTGCTAGCGCTGTTCCACCATCATACATCGATGAGTTCGCAACATCCATGCCGGTTAATTCGCAAATCATCGTTTGAAACTCAAAAATCGCTTGCAGTTCCCCTTGAGAAATTTCTGGCTGGTATGGCGTATACGCGGTATAAAACTCCGAACGCGAAATAACGTGGTCAACAATCGTCGGAATGTAATGGTCGTACACCCCTGCTCCTAAAAATGAGGTATACGTCTTTATATCCGCATTTTTCGCCGCAAGTGCCATTAATTCTTTCATTAACTCCGGCTCTGATTTTGCTGGCTTAATGTTGTACTCGCCTTGAAAACGAACGCTTTCTGGAATGTCGGAAAACAGTTCATCAATGGATTGTACCCCGATTGTTTGCAACATTTGTTGCTTATCTTCTTCCGTCATTGGCAAATAACGATGAAGCATAACTCTCTCTCCTCACATTATTTTGTGCGCTTATAAAACGGTGTCGCCACCACTTTCGCTTTTAGCCGTTTCCCGCGAACGTCTACTTCCACTTCTGTACCAAGTGACGAAAACGCAGTAGAAATAAGCGCTAGTCCGATATTTTTTTTAAGCGTTGGCGATTGTGTTCCGGTCGTGACGAAGCCAATTTGCTCATTGTTGACATACACCGCATATCCGTGACGCGGAATGCCTTTGTCGATCATTTCAATGCCGACAAGCTTCCGTGTCGTTCCTTCTTCTTTTTGTTTCTTTAATACTTCTTTTCCGAAAAAGTCAACGTCTTTATTCGTTTTGACCGCAAATCCAAGCCCTGCTTCGATTGGCGTAATGTCTTTTGACAACTCTTGCCCGTAAAGCGGCAAGCATGCTTCAAAACGAAGCGTGTCGCGTGCACCGAGCCCGCATGGAAGTACCCCTTCTTCTTTTCCTGCTTCTAAAATGGTGCGCCAAAGCGTTTGGGCATCTTCTGCTCGGCAATATAGCTCAAACCCGTCTTCTCCTGTATATCCTGTCCGCGACACGAGCGCTTGAACCCCTGCGACATCGACATCATCGGAGAAAGCGAAAAATTTGATTGCAGATAAATCGGTAGCCGTCAATGGTTGCAACACTTTTTCGGCAAGCGGCCCTTGCAGCGCTAGTTGCGCGATATCGTTCGAGATATTGGCAAGTTCGACATCGCCAACGACATGCTCTTGAAGCCAAGCGAAATCTTTTTCAATATTTGCAGCGTTCACCACAAGAAGATAATGGTCGTCCGCTTTTTTATAAACAAGTAAATCATCAACGGTTCCCCCATCTTCATAACACATCAACGTGTATTGGGCGCGACCGTCCGTTAACTTCGCAACGTCGTTTGTCATCATTTTTTGTAAAAAAGCAAGACTATCTTTTCCTTTCACTTCAAACTCGCCCATATGGGACACATCAAATAACCCCGCACGCGTTCGTACAGCTTCATGTTCTTCTTTAATGCTAGAAAATTGCACAGGCAACTCCCAGCCACCAAAATCAATCGTTTTTGCGCCATACTCTGCATACAGAGGAAATAGCGGTGTTCTTTGTAACATATGCTCCCTCCTTGTTCATAAAAAAAGACAGACGACTCCCATATATCGCAATATGGAAGTCTCTGTCCTTTCACCTGAAAGTTTCCCTGTAATAGGTGTCCTCGTGGGTGGTTCACGTTTGTGAACGCTCTCCAGAGCTGCGTCAAACAAGAGTTCTTTTGCCTGAGAGATTCGTGTTGCCACTTGCTCCTTCGGCGCTACATGCTGTAGTCTCTCCCCTTGTTCTCATCCGCCCATATATAATTTTCAAAAAAATGGTCAAACTATAGGAAAAGATGCTGTAGTTTTTTTAACTTTCTAATTTATTATTATACTACCATTAATATGCGCACAAGGGCAATAAAAATTCAGCGCGGCAGACAAAAAATACCCGAACTTTTTATTAGTAATTTCAGTAAACAATCGTTTATTTACATATATTACTCCCTATTCAACTAAAAACGTTCGGTATTAAAGGAGACGAAACAATGATGGTCGAGATTACATTTGATTCCGCGTGGACAACGGGACTATTGGAACGAATCGAAAAAGACGGACCGTGGGCGAGTTGGGAAATGTATCAACTAGCATTGGAAGCGGCAGAGCATCTTGCCGTTCCTGACTTTGACGGCTTGCAAGCCCCGAAACATTTGCCGCATTTAACGCCCCTTCCACATCAGCTCGAAGTCGCCAAACAAGTCGTCGAAACGATGAACGGCAAAGCGATTTTAGCGGATGAAGTCGGACTTGGGAAAACGATTGAAGCCGGGCTGATCTTAAAAGAATATATGATTCGCGGGCTTGTGAAAAAAGTGCTTATTCTCGTCCCCGCTTCCCTCGTCTCTCAATGGACGATGGAATTGAACGAAAAGTTTTTCATTCCGGCCGTTGCGCAAAAAAAGAGCTACGTGTGGGAACAGTGCGATGTCGTCGTTTCCTCCATCGACACCGCAAAACGAAGTCCGCATCGTGACATCATTTATGCCCAGCAGTATGACATGGTCATTATTGACGAAGCGCATAAATTAAAAAACAATAAAACGAAAAACTATGAATTCGTACAGCATTTAAAAAAGAAATTTTGTTTATTGCTCACTGCAACCCCGATTCAAAACCGAATCGAAGAAATTTTTCATCTCGTTTCTTTACTGAAGCCTGGCCATTTAGGAAACGCTTCTTACTTTGCCGAAACGTACGGAAAGGGGCGCACGCTGCAAACCGATGAGCACTTAAAAGCGCTTGTCAATAAAGTGATGATTCGCAATCGCCGCATTGATACCGGTATCGAATGGTCGAAGCGGCATGTCG
Organism: Anoxybacillus sp. J5B_2022; assembly: GCF_026847645.1. Lineage (GTDB taxonomy): Bacteria > Bacillota > Bacilli > Bacillales > Anoxybacillaceae > Anoxybacteroides. Next base: position 23,390 of record NZ_JAPSMC010000007.1, on the reverse strand, counting down.
AAACGGTGATGATTGAATTTTCCAAAGAAGAGCGGGAGTTATACGACGCTGTTCACGCGTTAAAAATAGACGACGGGCAATTTTCGCTTATAACGATGTTGCGCGAAGCTTGCAGTAGCCGCGAAGCGCTCTTTCTTACGTTAAAAAATATGATGAGCAAATATCCAGAACCACCTGCGTATTTTGACACGTTAATCGAAAAAATAAACGCCGTCACGACCAATGCAAAAGCCGAAAAAGCACTTGAACTTATTCAGCGCATTAACGACAAAGTCATTATTTTTACGGAATATCGGGCGACGCAATTATATTTGCAATGGTTTTTGCAGCAGCACGGTATTTCCTCCGTTCCGTTTCGCGGCGGATTTAAGCGCGGAAAAAAAGATTGGATGAAAGAACTATTCAAAAACCGCGCACAAGTGCTCATTGCGACTGAGGCAGGGGGAGAAGGGATTAACTTACAATTTTGCCATCATGTCATTAACTACGACCTTCCATGGAACCCGATGCGGCTTGAGCAACGCATCGGGCGCGTACACCGCTTAGGGCAAACGAATGACGTATATATTTACAATTTTGCCGTGAAAGATACAGTCGAAGAACATGTATTGAAGCTTCTCTATGAAAAAATTCGGCTGTTTGAACGGGTCGTTGGTGAATTGGACGATATTTTAACAAAGATGAACATGACGGATTTCGAAGAATATTTGCACGATATTTTCCAATCCCGCAACGAGCGAGAAATGAAAATTAAAATGGAAAATTTAACGGCAATGATTGATTTTGCGGATCAATTTACTAGAGGTGATGAATATGCGGCAAGATGAAATTCAACAGTTTCTTGAACGGTATTTTTGCGCGAACGACTGCGACATTATCGAAAACGAAGACGGATATATAACGGTGCAATTGACGGTTGCAATGGATAAAGAATTGATGAACCGCCCGTTTTATTGGCATTACATCGAGCGAACGGGCGGCACTCCGGCACCGATGCAGCTGACGTTAATAACAAAGCAGAATGAAAAAACAAAGACCCTCAACGGAGAGCAGCTTCATTTCGGCTCTCCAAGGCTGCATCAAATATTTCAATCCGCACAGCGTCACGGCAGCTATATTCGCCTGTACGAAGAAGCAAACGCTTCCGTTCAATCATCGGTTCCACTTCATCCGTGGCTAGGGATAAACGCCAAAATTTCGTATCAATGCGACCGAAAAAAAGACACTATTTTGTCACTCGGACTGCATTTGATTACCGGAACGATCGTCGAGCAGTTTCATGAAAAACTACAGAAACTGCCACTAACTCCAAAAATTCCGGACTATTGTTTTACCATTTCTCCTATCATTAAACCGCAAAGCGGAATGGCGCGCCTTGAGCAATATATCGGAAAAAAAATCGAACAAGATGATCATACGTGGGCGGAACAAGCGATCGCGCGCTGGAACGAAGACTTAGCGCTACTAGATCATTTTTATGAAGAAATGGAAGAAAAACCAGAATGTTATTATATGGAAAAACAAGCGTTAGAAGAACAATATAAACCGAAAATTACGATTTCCATCATTAACGGTGGGCTGTTTTACTTGCAGCAACGTCCATAAAAAGATCTCCCTGCAACGCAAGGGAGATCTTTATGATTTTCGGCGAAAAAGCAGTTTGAGCGAAAACGGAATCATGCCGAACCAATGGTACAAAAACGGCGGTTTTTCTTGTTTCCGTTTTTCTCGCAGCTTTTTTCGTTCCTCTTTCGGCTGATCCATATAGCGGACAAACTGCTCGGTGACAAATTTCATATAGTCGTTCGTTGCCATCAACCGTCACCGCCTTTTTTACTATTAGTCTTGCCGCTTTTCCTCTTTTTTAATCAATGGAATAATTTCTGCAACAATTTGTTCAACGCTTTTTCCGGTCGTGTTAATGACCCAATCCGCCTCATAATAGTAAGGCAACCGTTGCTTCCACAACGACTCTAATCCGTCGCGATCATGTTGTGAGAGCAAAGGACGTGTATCGTCATCGGCGAGCCTACGCATGATTTCTGCAAACTCACAATGCAAATAAATAACGGTGCCTGTTCGTTTCATCCATTCACGGTTTTCTTGTTGGATAACCATCCCACCGCCGGTCGTGACAACGAGCCGCTCACCCGGCAACGTTCGCAAAAACTCGCGTTCGTATTGGCGAAACGCTACTTCTCCTTCTTCGGCAAAAATTTGCTTAATCGACTTGCCGACTTTCTCTTCAATATAGCTGTCTGTATCGATCATCGGCACACATAGCTGCTCGGCTAATGCTCGACCAACTGTCGTTTTTCCCGCTCCCATAAACCCAGTTAAATACACTCGTTTCATTTGCCAACCTCACCTTTTCTTTTTTATCAACATACCATATTGACGGCCAATAATGAACTATGAATATGTTTCTTTCCATTCGATTAACTCCAAGGCGGGAAAAGAAACGGTAAACTCGGCGCTATAGCGAATGCCTTCGTGCGAAATAACGGCGATCGTCACCTTTATTTCGTTTTTCGTCCCCTGTTTCCACTCATATTGCGCCGTGCCGTTCGGATATATGAACGTCCCTTGTCCTGTTTGTTTCGCCGGAACGCTAGCCGCGATTTGCGCCTTCACATCGACAACCGCCATTTGCATGAGCGAATCGACATCATACGATTGTTGCTCGTATTCCGCCAGCTGCATTTCGATATGGTACAGCTCCAACACGTGAAGCACTGATAAGCAAAACAAAAGAGAAAACATCATCGTCAGCGGAAAAATGACACCTTTTTCGTTTTTCATCACGGCTTCACCTGCACCGGAAAAAAGGTAGAAACAAACGCCTCGTATCGCTTTCCTTTCGTCGTTATCACCTCAATCCACACACCGTTTTGCGCCAATTCGTATCGCACGTCGGAAATGGACTGTAACACGACTTCATTTCCTTGGCCGTTCACACGCCGTCGAATGAGCGAGCCATATTTTTCAAAGCTCACTTTCTCTCCTGTTGGCTTATACGCATACAGTATCGTTTCTGTAGTTTGAAGCTGTTTTGATTCGCGAATTTCGCTTTTCATTTGTTCGAGAAACACTTGCCATTCGAGCGGATGAAATTGGTTGAGCTGCTTTTCGTGCAACCAACGAACATCTAATAAAAATGGCAAAAACGAAACGACGAGTAACACGATCGATAAAACAACAAGCATTTCAAGCAATGTAAACCCACGATGATTCATTTTTTTACATATTCGCACCTTTCTACCGTTCGGCTCACATAGTCGTTCCAACGGACGCACGCTTTTCTCATCCCGTTGCCTACTTCCGTCCAAGAAATCGCGTACGTCACCCCTGCAACCGTCACCGTTTTGTCCGCTGGCTGAGCGTCACGGTTCATTTCTGCATGAAGAAGTTGTTGGGCTTTGTTTTTTAAAGCGACATTATGCCGCTCTACCATAATTTGCGTCAATAGCGGCAACAACGCTATCGTGATCATGAGCAGCACCGCCGATGCGACAAGCGCCTCGACAAATGTAAAGCCGTTACAATTTTTGTACATAAAATCTTCCTTTCCCGAGTAAAAACACGAGTTTGTACGTTGTTTTTCCGTTTTTCAGCAATACCGTTCCTGATTTATTCACATTGCCGTTTGCTAAAAACGTTAGCGGATTTTGCAATGTTGCTAGTTCGATTTTCCACGGACTTGGAAGCGACCGATCAATCAAGACGCGACCTAGCGTATAGCGCTCGGTCATTCGATACCGCCCCTGTGCATTATAAAAAACGACAACGACTGATTGTCTATGTGTCAATGCATATGCTTGGGCATATAATAAGTCATCCGTCAACTGCTCGAGCATATGTGTCTCTTCTTTCGCTTTCTTGAGCCGATCGATTTGCGGAATAGCGACGATCGTCAGCGTGCTGACGATCATCAACACGATAAGCAACTCGAGAAGCGTAAAACCGTTTTTACGAGCCACTTTCGCTCACTTCACCATCGCTGCCGATTTGAATCGTATGGCCATTCGGGCATTTATTCGATTTAATATAGTTTCCATCCAACAGCTGCTGAACAGTCGGGATCACATCGTTTTCCATTTGATACGCCTTCACTTGTGCTTGAACGGTCTTCACGAACGCCTGGCATCCTTTATCATTAATCATTCCATTATGTTTCGTAATGTTTGGAATCATAATTAATAGCAATACAGAAATGACCATAAGCACAATTAACATTTCGATTAACGTAAAGCCTTTTTCTTTCATAGATAAATTCCCCCTTACAGTTGATTCATTGTTTCAAACATCGGCAATAAAATCGCTAAATACAGACAAACAACGAGCAAACCGATGAAAGCGAACAACAGTGGTTGAATAAAACGCGTCCATTTTTCGATTCGCTCTTCCATTTTTTGTAAAACAAACTGACTGTAATGAAACAGCTCCTTCGCTAATTCACCGTTCGATTGGCCGTGACGAATGACGAGCAGAAGCGCTCGTTCATAATAAGGGCGCTCTGCAATTAATGTTTCTAACTTCTCGCCTTTTGCCAACTGCTCTTTCATCGTACTTCCTTCCGCACACAAAAACGGAACGTGATGTTGTCTTTCGAATACTTGCAGCGATTCATAAACCGACAATCCACCGTTTAATAAGTGACTAAACTGTAAAGAAAAGACGTGTGTGTAGTAAAGTGTGGCAACCGTACGAAGAAACGGGATTTTCAACCATAAGCGAATTTGCGTTAGAGGAGGAAGTCGTTTCGCCCATATGGCATACACACTTCCCCCTATCACGCAAAGAAAACAGACGGATAGAAAAAGCACCGGCACTATCGAAACGATTTGTATGAGGAAGTACGAAACGGAAGAACGAGTGGTGGCAAACGAAGACGAAAGATGAACAAACTGCGGAAGAAGCATTTGTTGAACAATAAGAAGCATGACCACCATAAAACAAAGAAGAAATAGCGGATAACTTGCTGCTTTGCGCAGGCGCTGCCAGTACTTCGCTTTATTTAAAAGCATATTTCCTGCCTCGACTAATCCTTGAGCGAACTGCCCGTGTTGTTCGGCAAAAAATAAATACCCTACCGCTTCCGAATGAAACGAAAGCGGCTGTAACGCTTCGTGAAAAGATAAGCCAGAACGGAAAAAAGATAGACAACGCTGCAAATCATGCTGGCGAGCAAGCGGCTGTTGAAATTGCAAAAATTCCATCGCCTGTGCCAACGAATACCCTTTCTCAAGCAGTTTCCCAAGTTGCAATAAAAATTGCCCTTGCTCTTCTAACGGCCATGTTTTATTACGCTTCATCCATTCCCCACCCTTTCGAAGAAGGGGATAAAAACCCGAGAGCGATTCCTTTTTTAATCATTTGTGGCAACGTCGGATATCGGTAAGTGACGTGTTCGCCCCGCGCTTCTTCGATAGCTTTTCCCAACGCTTCTCCATACAGCCACTCATAAATAGCCGCTCGCCGTACCGATCTTTGCCTGCGGCAAAACGGGGAACACGCTTCCCCGCAAAACGGGCAGACTAATTCAACAAGACGTTGAGCTGTAACAGCTAATAACGTTTGCTCGATTTCTTGTAAGGAAACATCAAATTCAAGCAGCCGGTAAATCGCACCGACAGCATTTTTCGTATGCATCGTCGTCAACACTAAATGCCCTGTTAGCGCTGCACGAACAGAAATTTTCGCCGTTTCCGCATCGCGAATCTCCCCGACCATAATAACGTCAGGGTCATGGCGCAAAATCGCTTTCAATCCTGTCGCATACGTAATACCTGCTTTTTCATTCACTTGCACTTGTAAGACGTTTTCCGTTCGCTTTTCAATGGGATCTTCTAGCGTAATGACGTTTCGGTTCCATTCGTCTTGGCATACGCGCAACAACGTATACAGCGTCGTCGTCTTTCCGGAACCGGTCGGCCCTGTGAAAATGATTAGCCCGTGAGAATGATGGAGAAACGACAATAACTTTTTCGTCGCACTCGGGAATAGTGAAAGCTGTGATAGAGGAAGAAATGAGTCTTGCGGAAGAAGACGAATAACGAGGCTCTCATCGTAAAACGTCGGCAACGTGGATAGCCGCAAACTGATGATGCCGCTATCGATTTCCATTTCCATCGCCCCGTTTTGCGGGCGCCGCCGCTCACCGATATCCATATCGGCCAAAAATTTAAAATGGGCCACAAGCCGTTCGTGCAAGTCTTTTGGCAATTTTTCTTTCATCACTAATACCCCATCAAGCCGAAACTGCACGATGGCGCCATCCTTTTTTGGAACGATATGAATATCTGACGCCTGTAGAGCACTTGCCTCCCGTACTAACCGATCCGCTACTTTTTCTACGTCGTTCATTCGTTCACCCCTTTCATTTTGTTTCGCCATACTTATTTCGCCACCTTTTTTCAAATTCCTTCTTCTATTCCGAAAACATAACAAATTTTTTTGCTTTTTAGGGCAAAAAGGTGAATAATTTATGAATTTTGCCCGAACTTTACAATTAATTACTATAAATATGATTCCAATGAAAAAATAGGTGTATTATAATAAACGTAGCATCGACAGTTTAGAGGTGAAAACAATGGATCAAGTTTTAAAAATTACAAACGTATTGGCCGATCCGACTCGCTACCACATTTATGAATATATTACAAAAAAACATAAAGAAGTATCCGTTCAAGAAATTGCGGAAGCGTTTAACATCCATCCAAACGTCGCTCGGCTTCATTTAACGAAACTGGAAGATGTCAATATGCTCGTTTCTGAAACACAAAAAACGGGAAAAGGCGGGCGTCCAAGTCGTCTATATCGTCTGTCGGACGATGTCATTCAGCTTCATTTTCCGTTCCGAGATTATCAACTTCTTTCGAAAATCGCCATCCAAACGATGATGAAGCTCGGAGAAGCAGGGAAACAAGTGTTGTACGAAACAGGGAAACATTTTGGCAAAGAATTAGTCGAGCAACGTCTTTCTCATGACCAATCGACAGGATCGTTAACGTTTGCAGAAAAAGTGAACATTTTAAAAGAAGCGGCGGAAACGGCTGGGTTTTATCCATCGTTTGACTATAATGAACAAGAACAAAAAATTTATTTTCAAGTCTTTAACTGTCCGTTTAAAGAAGTCGCTTTTCAGCAACCGGAAATGGTATGCGGCATGCACCATGCGTTTTTGCGCGGCATGTTGGAAGCGCTGTTCGATCGGGTAGAGTTAGCGGAGCTAGAGAGCATGACGAGCGGCTGTGATTTTTGCGCATATCGCGCCATTGTCGATTCCCCTAGCCAACATTGAATTTTGAAAGCGTTGTTTACACGTGGATTGCATGTACATTATAATATGTAAAGGCAATCATTTAACGGAAAAGGAGGGATACATAATGGATCGCATGTTTCGCGTGTTGTCGTTCTGGACGGGCATTTTCGCCGTCATGTTTTATCTTGGCCATATGCAAACAACATCGTTGATTTTCTTTGGTCAAACGGTATTTTTCTTATTGCTTGGATACTTAAAATTAACCGAACGGATGTACATTTACATCTTCGGCGCATATTTAACCATCTTCTTCGCTGCGTTTACGTACTGGACGACGTTTATGATGGTTCCAGGCATGGGCGAGTAAGGAAAAAAGCGATGGCAAGCCATCGCTTTTTTATTTTAAAAACCGCGGTTCTTTCCATAATGTATCCCACTCTAGTTTAATCCCTTTTTGCTGAATCATCACATGAAAGGACGAACTAATTCCTTCATCAGTAATGAGCGACCGAATCGCTCGGTTACGCCGGCTTTGCTCCGAAAACGGATTTGGGTCGTGGTGTGCCACTAAATAATCAAGAATGCCTGCCGCCAATAAAAACCGGTCTTGTCGAATCGTATGTACCCATTCCCAACCAGCTTTCTCTCCATACAACCGAAGGGCGTCCCATGGAACGTGGGAAGTGATGTCCATTTCGCTTGGGTAGGCAAGCGGATTCGCAATGAGCCGATGTTGGTAATAGCCGCGTAAACTTCCTTCTCGGCGCGGCGCCTGTTTCCACTCTTCGTCCGTATATCCGTAGTCGACGGTAAACATCACGCATTTGTTAAATAGCGAGGCATATTCCAATAGAAACGCTTTCATCGCAAGCGGTACTTCGATTCGCTGCCCGTCCATGAGCGAAAGATTTCGTTCACGCAAATAGGAAACGATCGCTTCGTTTTCAAGCGGCTGTTTTTCTTCTTGTAGCCGGCCGTTTTTGACAGTAACAAACGATTCATACAATTGGCCTTGTTCGCTTGTAATGACGTGGACAGGCAATGCATCAAAAAATTCGTTGCTAAAGACGATGCCGGAAAACTGTTGTTGTTTCTGGTAGAACATTTCCATATCCGCATATTGAACAACGGTTTGTTGAAAATCGGCGAGTGCTTCCTGTTGTCTCGCCCGCTGATAAGGGCTTGTGTCAATGATGATATACGTCAATTGTTCATATGTAGAAAACGACCGGTCTCTCCATTCTGTTAACACCGCGCGAGCAAACTTTCCATCCCCACCGCCAAGTTCACAAATGCGCGGAGGAATTTTTCCTGTCTCCACGAGCTTAATAAATAACGAAGCAAATAATTTCCCGAACACGTCAGAAACATAGATGCTTGTAAAAAAATCGCCGGAGCGTCCGATTTTGGCGCGATCTTTCATGTAATAGCCGTTTTTTTCATCATATAATGCAAGATTCATATAATCGGCGTACGAGATTCGCTGCTGTGGCGATGACATAATCGCTTCTACAATGTAATTGCTCATGATTATTTGCTCCTTTTATGTTTTCACTATTGACATAGTAAAAATATTATTATATCGTTAAGGTAGTAGCTTAACTATATCCCCTCCCATTATTGAGGATAGAACATCCCCCAAAGCCCCTTCTCGATGGAGAAGGGCCTTTTTTTGTTGAATAAATGATGATCGCTGCCGTATTTTCCCCATGAGTGGAGAGTTTTTTGTTTTAAAAGCCGTTTAAAAACGGATTCGTATCCATTTCTGCCTCAAGCGTCGTTTCCCGACCGTGACCCGGCAATACGACCGTTTCTTCCGGCAACAAAAGCAAACGGTCATGAATGCTTTGCATCAGTTCATCATAGTTCCCGCCAGGTAAATCCGTCCGACCGATACTTCCGGCAAACAATACGTCACCAGAAAAGACAGCTCCGATCTTTTGACAGTAGTAAGATACGCTGCCCGGCGAATGTCCTAGCGTTTCGAGCAATTCAAACGTAAAGGAACCGATCGTCAATGGCTTTCTCGTCTGTAGACACTGCGGAACGTAGCCAACTTTTACTTGTTTGCCGATAAAATAAGCTGAGCCGTTCAATAGCGGATCCGCTAGCCATTCTTTTTCATTCTCATGAATATATACTGGAACCGCCCATTTTTCCACGACTTCATTAATCGCGCCGATATGGTCGAAATGCGCATGCGTCAATAAAATGGCCAACGGTTTATATCCTTTTTCTTCTATATAGCGAACGAGCTTCTCTCCTTCGCTGCCTGGATCGAAAATGACACACGTTTGGTCAGCGTCTGCCAAAATATATGCGTTTGTTTGCAACGGTCCGAGTGGAATACGCTCCCACTTCATCATCATCCCTCCATTTCTTTATACCCATCATTTTACTCTACGGATTTGTTTGTTACAATGAAAGAAAACGTAAAAGAAGGAGTATTTTATGAGAAAAAGATATGCTGTAGCTGCTTCTGAATCGGTGGAGCCGCATACGATCACCGACTGCGACGAAGAGTGGCTAATCGTTTCCGAACTTCCGGATCACGCCCACGACTATGAAGCACTGATCGAGCTCGACGCGCCGACCGTCACGCCGCTTTTCACTGATTACGGATTCACCTCTTTCAACGGACGGGTTTACCTTTATGAATCGCTTGTCACTGCGTTTACGATTGTCGCTTTCAACAAAGTCGAAACGGACATGTTTTTGCTTCAGCTTGAGGAATATATGATCGCCCAAGAACAAACAATTTATTATATCGCGAAGCATCATCAACCATTGTTGGAAAAAACAGCTGCTACCTATCGTGTAGCCATCCACATTTTCGACCTCGACAAATATAGAAAAAACGATTAAAATGTAAAGAGATTGTTCTTACATATAGTTTCATTGATAAAAGGGGGGAAGTGGCATGGGTTTAGTCATTATTTTTGCGTTAGTGACATTGTTAGCGCTTTACGGCGTCGTCCGCTCGCTTCGTGAAAAAAATATACTCGCTTTATTGTTCGGTTTAGGGACAGCAGCTGTATTCGGCTGGTTCACGGTAATGACGGTTCTTCACAACGGATTCCCAACAAGCACAGTCTAAAAACAAGAGGCGCGTTTTAAGCCTCTTGTTTTCGTTTTGCTTCGACACTTGCGACTTTATCCACCATGCGCTGCTTTTTGTCGCGGCGATCGTCGATGCGAATATTCGTCGCTACCCGCTGAACGCCTTTTGCAAACGGGACTTCGTGAATCGCTTGAACGACCTCAAACAATACCGGAAGCTCCCCTTCAATGATCGTATTCATCGGCGTAAGCATAAACTCAATTTTTCCGTCCCGTTTATATGTGTCCAACACTTTGTGAATTTCCGCTACATACTCACTGACGCTCGGGCTCGCTGTCCCAATCGGGATAACGGTTACGTCTACAATCGCCATTTGAATTGCTCCTTCCCATTCATTTATCCTTAAAACTTGTTTCTCAACAAACAGCTAACAAAGCAAAAAGCATGTTACGGCTTGCTTCGTAAATCGTTTCAAACTGCTCAAGCGGCAGCGGATTGACCCCTTCTCCTAATTCGACCGTATATCCTGGGCGTTTCCACGTTTGAATAAACCAGTCGCGATAGCCTGCATGGCTATCAATGTAGCGAATCGCTTGATACCCGCTTGCGTTCGCTAATTCGTTCACAATGAGCTCCGATTCTTTCGGTTCAAAGCCTTCATAGCCCCAATAAATTTCTTTTCCTTGCGTATGAAAAGCGACAATTAGCGAAAAATCGCTGTCTTCTGTTAACGCCACCATTGCCTTCACTTCCGGTTCCGTCAGCGGAGCAACCCCTGGAAAATCGCGCGGCGCAGGCGCTTTTGGGATTTTGCGCTGTTGTTCTATTTCCCATTTTGCAGGAAATTGATTATTTAAATCCACCCCACAAATATTTGCTTTCCATTGCGAGAAATCAGAACTTCCATCATTTATCTGAAGGACGTTGCTTCGATATGGCTCTGCCGCCGGCGGACCATGTAACACTAAATTCACGCCGTCTGGGTTGACCATTGGAACAATCGATAATGTCACTTTTTTATAATAATCAAGCAACGAACGGTCAACGGGACATGTTCCGTTCGTTAGCCTTAATACATATTCATTCACAAACGCCATGACAACCGCCGTTGTAATCCATTCATTCGCATGAAACGAAGCGTTCACATGAATTTTTTTCGGCCCTCGCCCGATCGAAAGCTCGATTAACGGACAACCAAGCACGCTCGTTCCGATCACTCTTTGTTTCATAAACGGATAATACGTGCATAAGTCGTCAATATCTTGTTTCATTACCGTAAAATCATAGTTTTGTTTGCCGTTGACAATCGGTGTTTCTAGGCGACGCGGAATCCTTAACAGCAGCCGATCCTCGTTCATTCGCTCGAGCGCTTCGACAGGGAGAGAAAGCGATTTGGCGATTTGGTCAAACGTTTCCGCTGTTTGGCTATGATAAGTAACGACATCGTACCCTGGGATACGAACGACCTCGCCTTCGTGCAATTCATGAGGAAGATGCGGATTCGCATCTCTTATTAATTCAGGTGGAACGGAAAACCATTGACTATACCACTCCCATGTATCCCCTTTACGCGCGTAAATCATAAACGTATCGCCCCCTTTTTTTCAACATATGAACAAATGAAGAAAAAATGTGCACAAAACGGAGGGCTTCACGTCATCTGTTTGTTTAGCAGAAAAGGGCGTCTATCAAAGACACCCCTTTATTCCCCAAACGCTTGTTTCGCTAGCCAAGCGCCGCCGATAACACCGGCATCGTTGCCGAGAGTGGCAATGACAATGGACGCACTTTCGGCCACTCGCGGAAATGCAAACCGCTTGAAATATTCTGTCACTCGCTCCGCTAACCAATTTCCTGCTTTCGATACACCGCCACCGATGACGATTTTTTCAGGATTTAACGCATTCGCTGCGTTCGCTAACGCCAAGCCGAGATGAAAGAACACTTCTTCGACCACTTCAAGCGCTAAACGGTCGTTTTCCTTTGCCGCATCGAGCACGTCTTTCGCTGTAATCGTTTCTAGCTTCCGCAACGAACTATCTGTCTCGCTTGTTGCCAGCTTTTCTTTCGCTAGTCGAACGATTCCAGTTGCGGAAGCAATTGTTTCGAGGCAGCCGGTTTTGCCGCAGTTGCATGGCGCGCCACCTTCGGGCACAGAAGTAATGTGTCCGATTTCTCCCGCTGCGCCGTTCGCCCCACGGACGATTTGACCGTTGGCAATGACACCGCCACCTACCCCTGTACCGAGCGTGACACAAATTAAATTTTTTGCACCGTTCCCTGCGCCTTTCCACATCTCGCCGATGGCCGCGATATTCGCATCATTATCCACCACCGCCGGCAGCGATGTTTCCACTTCCAACAAATTTTTTAACGGATAATTTTTCCATCCCAAATTAACAGCCTCATACACTAATCCCGTATCGCCATCGACTGGTCCCGGTGCCCCCATTCCGATGCCGATCAGCTTCTCTTTTGTTTGCCCGTGTTCTTGTAGTTTTTGATCAATTGATTTAGCAATATCCGTCACAATATACTTCCCTTGATCTTCAAGATTCGTAACAATTTCCCATTTGTCGATCAACTCACCGTATACGTTCACAAACGCCATTTTAATCGTCGTCCCGCCTAAATCTACGCCTACTACCCATTTTTCCGCCATCGTCACTCATTCCTTTTTCATCCGTTTTTCTCGTTCAAATTGCGCTTCATGTCTAACGATTAACAGCGCCATTTGGTAGTCTTTCACATCAATTAATTGCGATTGATATAGCTCTTTTAATTCTTCTTCCATCAGCTCTAAATCGGCTAAACGATCACCGACATAAATAATCGTGCCGAATTTTTTTAGCAGCTGCTGCACGTCGTACACGCTTTTCATCTCTTCACCTACTGCATCTTCTTTTTTACCCACTATAAATGTATAAAGAAACAATAAGAACCGTCAAGGAAAGAACGAAGAACGACGTAAAAAATTCACAGGAAAAAAGCAACCGCTGCGACTTCAGATCGCAAAAAAAAGCCTATCTCTCAATCGAGATAAGCGTTTAGCGATCCGGATCGCGCGGATGCAATACGGTTGGCCGCCGATTTTTAAGCGGAATCGGGGAACGAATTAACACATCGCGCATCGCTCGATATGAAAATGGAATAAACGGCCATAAATACGGCACGGTGAACGATTTCATTCTTGCAAGCATGACAAGCCAAAGCGTAATGCCCCCTACATAACCGTAAACACCAAACAGTGCGGTCACAATCAACAACCCGATACGGACGAGGCGATTCGCTAATCCCATTTCATAGCTTGGAGTCGCGAACGTCCCAATCGTCGCAATTGAAAAATAAAGAATGACTTCGTTCGAAAAAATGCCGACCTCGACCGCAATTCCGCCAATCATTAGCGCTGCAACAAGCCCGAGCGCAGTCGCTAGCGAAGAAGGGGTATGAATCGCTGCCATTCGTAGCATATCAATCCCTAGTTCAATAATCAAAAGCTGTGCAAATAACGGTAACGCTCCTTCGCTCGCTTTTCCAATAAACGAAAGCGCTGCCGGTAATCGCTCTGGTTCGGTCATAAATAAATACCAAAGCGGCAACAAAAAAAGCGACGCCCAAACCGCAAAAAATCGGACGAGGCGCAAATACGCCCCGACAATCGGCTTATTGCGATATTCCTCCGCGTGTTGCAAATGATGCCAAAAAGTTGCCGGCATAATTAACACACTCGGTGAGCCGTCGACGATGACAAGCACATGGCCTTCGTATAAATGAGCTGCTGCTGTATCGGGCCGTTCCGTATAGCGAACGACCGGATACGGATTCCAATGTCTTCCCGAAATAAACTCTTCTAACGTTTTTTCGCCCATCGGCAATCCGTCCGTGTCAATCTTGGCAATCGCTTCTTTAATGTTATGAACAATTTCAGGATTAGCAATGTCTTCAATGTAGCACACGCAAAGATCCGTTTTGGAACGTCGCCCCACTTGCATATATTCCATCCGCAACGTTCGGTCGCGAACTCTTCGCCGCGTTAACGCGGTATTAAAGACGATCGTTTCAACAAACCCGTCGCGTGCGCCGCGAACGACGCGCTCCATATCCGGCTCCTGTGGTCCACGCACCGGATACGTACGCGCATCAATTAAAATTGCATAGTCAAGCCCATCGACAATTAAAGCGGTAGGGCCTGCTAATACTCCATCGACGACGCGGTTCAAATTATCTGTTTTTTCTAATTCCACATATGGGATATACGTTTTCAACAATTTTTCTAATGGATTGTCACGAAGCATTTCATCGTTTAAAACCGCAAAAAATTGCATAATATAATGCAAAATGTCATCTTTCACAAATCCATCGATCATAAAAAAAGCCATTTCCCGTCCAGCGTACTCGACATCCAAATGAATAACGTCAAAACTTTTGCCAACCCCGAGCCGCTCCCGCAAATAAGCGACATTTTCCGATAGCGCTGCCGAAACCGCTCGTTTTTCTTGCTTCATTTTTCCCACCTGCCCGCTCCGTTATTTACCTTCCATCATGGACAATTTCCAAGAAATTCATACATATTTTTCAACTGAACGGCATACATTGGTGAAAAACTTGTCCGCACAGATGGAGGAAACTATGAAACGAACATTCCAGTGGATGACTTTGTTGATCGCATTTTTGCTCACTTTGTATGCCTTTCCATTCTCTCTTGAGAAGCCAACAAAAGAAACAATCATTTTTTTCCCGATTGACCGGACAGCTTCCTTTACAAAAACAGCGACTACTTTGCAAGCTCAACCGCAAAAGCCACACGGTCCTTACTCGCTCCTTTGGACCGTCTCTTCTTCGCTAAACCGAAACGCATACTTGCGCCAAGATATTTCTTTACTTTTTGCCGATGGTCAATTAATTGGAACGTTATCCAAATGGAATGAAAATAACCAGACGCTACTTCAAGAGGGGGAAATAAAACAAAAAGATAGTCATTTTTTCCAAGCAATTTCGTTTCATTACGGGGAAATTCATCGGGATCACAAAATCACTAGCACCCAAAGCATGAGCGGAGATTATTTATATGTCATCGCTTCACCGTATGATCCGTTTACGTCGTTTCGACGAGGCAAAACAGCAGCAGAAAAAGAATGGCAGCGCGTGCTAACAAAAACGACGACCGATTTTCTCCAATACAATGCGAAGACCATGTTGGACGATTTAGCGATTCATGTACAAAACTACTATCATTTTTATTTGCCAGAATTACTTGCCTACAACGAACAGCCATTCCCGGATTTATCGCTAGAAAAAACACAAAAAATTATCGGTAATCTTTGGGAAGGATTGTATAAAAATTATTTTCTCGGCGTGAAACAAAAAGATGGGACCATCGTTTCGCCAATTGGCAGTACGATGCCGCTTCTTCTCATCAGCAAAGATTACTCCCATTTGATCGTGCTGACGAAAACAAAAAATGGGGAAACGGTGCAACTTTTGCAACAAATTTCCCCTTAAATCTCTCACCGACTAAAGTCGTGGGGTTCTTGTGTACTAAAAGGTTTCCCTTATACCTGCGTATAGGAACTCTCCCTTGTTCCACAAGACTTTCATGGGCAAACACCTTTGCAGTGTTTCACGCCCTGTACGCCCGATTCAAGACGTTTGGTTTCGCTGAACAACCTATCTATAAATAATATAATATCACGTTTGGCTACGCCAAAGTCATTTCGTCATTGGAACCCGATGGATAAACCGACCGCTACCAACAAAGCGGTCAACATAAAAAACGTTAGCTGCCGCCTCCATTGGCGGTGGCGCGGCAAATGAACGATGCCGGCCGCTAAAAAACCGCCAACTAAACCGCCAATATGACCTGCATTATCAATGCCAGGGAGCAACAATCCGAGCCCTAAATTCAGCACGACAAGCCCGATAATATTCGTTCCCATCGTTTGAAAAAAGAGGTGGCGATACACCGTCCCAAAATAAAGAAGCGCACCAAACAGACCAAAAATCGCTCCTGACGCTCCTGCGGAAAGCGATGTGGTAAATAGAAAACTGCCGAGCGTCCCGAAAAAACCAGCGACCAAATAAATGAATAAAAAACGCCAAGAACCGTACAACCGCTCCGTCGTCATTCCTAAATAATAAAGCGCCATCGTGTTCATGAATAGATGAAAAAAGCCGATGTGCAAAAAAATCGGCGTAATAAAGCGCCACCATTCTCCTTGCTGCATCAGCGGGTTAAACTTCGCCCCATAGCGAATTAATACGTCCGGGTTCGTGCTGCCACCTTGCAGTTCAAGAATAAGAAACATCAATATTTGTAGACCGATGAACACGTATGTAAACAACGGGTTTCCATATTCAAGCACACGTGCTTCTTTTTCCCGCCGCTCTTTTTCTAAGCGAAAAATCGTTCGCTGAATATGCTGCGCCGCTAAAAACGGATCAGCTTCACGCGCTACACTGTCCAACACAACAGGCTCGTTCACTATTTCGCTTATTTGCTGCAACGCCTGTATCGCATTACTAGAATGGAACAATACCGTTTTCAACTGCGGGAGATCCGCTTGGACGTTAGCGACAACCCACTCCCAATCATCAACGGGAGGATAAGTAGACACATACACATTCAACACTTGAACAGATCGCCGCAAATGCCGTTTTTGCAACTGCGTAGCGACGTGCCACGTATATTCAAGGTCGCGCTTCAACCAGTTACTCCAGTCCACGTCATAGCGAACGAGGCGAATGAGCGGCACATCTTTCCGTCCGAACGACTCGAGCCAAATTTCATGAGGGACATTGGCTAGTTTAATGATGCGGTATTGCTTTTTTATAAAAAAATAAACAAGCTGCCAGTAGACAAGATCCACGTTCCCCTCTCCCTTTCTTATCACCAAAAAGAGCAATTTTTTTCCCATTGTATCATACTTCACGAAAAACTTGGGAAACAATTGTATTGCGGATGACCGGAACCTTCATCCCTACCCGCACCATCCATTGTTGTAACGGACGAATACGCAAAATCACATTCAACGTCCGATACCGATAGCGGTAAACAACTAACACTAATAACAAAACAAATACGGAATAGATTGCCCTTCTCATCTTTTCTCCTCCTCTCTACCGTTTCTTTATTCTTTTCTCCAAAAGGGGAAAAAATTATAAAAGCGCCCCCTTTAAGGGCGCACTTCGTTTTGGAAAAACGGCTCCATTACCTGCTTTAACACATTTGCCGAGTGAGCAAATTTCGCACGTTCTTCTTCTGTCAGCTTTAACTCGATGATTTCGCGAATGCCGGTTCGATTGACAATGGCCGGAACGCCAATGTAAATGTCATGTTGGTCGTATTCGCCATCTAAATAGGCGGATACCGTTAACACAGAGTTTTCGTTTTGTAAAATCGCCTTCGTCAAACGGACAAGCCCCATGGCAATGCCGTAATAAGTAGCTCCTTTTCGTTCGATAATGTGGTAAGCGGCATCGCGAACGTTTACAAAAATTTCTTCCAAATCTTCTTGTTTGTACTGTTGTCGCTCCTTCACAAGATCAACTACCGATCTTCCTCCGATATCAGCGTGGCTCCAAACCGGCAACTCCGTATCGCCATGTTCGCCAATAATATAAGCGTGTACGTTTCTCGCATCCACTTGGAAATATTCTCCTAATAAATAACGGAAACGAGCCGTATCTAAAATCGTTCCTGACCCGATTACCCGTTCTTTCGGCAGCCCAGAAAATTTCCATGTTGCGTATGTTAAAATGTCGACCGGATTAGTGGCGACGAGAAAAATGCCATCGAACCCACTCGCCATTACTTGCGAAACGATCGACTCAAAAATTTTCATATTTTTATGAACTAAATCGAGACGCGTTTCCCCTGGTTTTTGATTCGCTCCTGCCGTAATGACGACGAGATCTGCATCTTTGCAGTCGCTGTAATCGCCAAACCAAATTTTCGTTGGTGACGGAGCAAACGGAAGTCCATGGTTTAAATCCATCGCATCACCTTCCGATTTTTCTTTATTGAGATCAATTAACACAAGCTCTTCCGTTACCCCTTGGTTGAGCATCGCAAACGCATAGCTTGAACCGACAAACCCGGTTCCGATGAGAGCCACGCGGTTTACACCGTTCGCCATTCTTTTCTCCACCTTTCACGTTTATTAACGTTTTTATCTCCTTTGCCGTTTACCATTGTACATCGTTTCCTTTTTGTTTCTTCTTGCATTTATTGCAATTTTGTGACAAGAAAATAAACAATGATTGAACAAAAAATCGCCAACCAGTTGACAACATCATTATTGAACCAATCTCGCCCTTTTATTCGTACAGTCTGCCTTCCACAGTGCTTCCTTTTTTCTGTTTCCATCCCGCAAACGGTACAACGGTATGCCGCTTGCCAAACCGCTCCGAAATATGTATCAATGAGGCTTCCGAATAAGCCGAACAAGCTCACTGTTACGATCGGAACGTCGTGCCACAATAGAAATCCGACCACAGCAATTAAGAGAGCACCGAAATAGGACGCTAACGTTCCTGCCATTGTTACGGCTCCCGATGTGCCGGGATCTACTTTTTTCCACGTTGTGATCAGTCGCGGCGTTTCGCGGCTTACACTCCCGATTTCCGACGCCCACGTGTCGGCATTCGCTGCTGCAAGCGAAACGACAAACAATACATGCCAAAGCGGCGAAGGAAAAGCGAGCGAAATAAGGCTAATCCCTGCTGGTATGCTGCCGTTCGCCAACACTTGAACATAATCACGCTGCGCTCCTTTTTCCACTTTCTCAGCTAGTTTTTGTTTTTGTTGGTGGCGAAAATGGCTCCAAAAACTAGACGTAACAAAAAATACTCCTAGCAAACATAACCCTTGCCACGAAAAACTAACCGCTACCGCCATCCCGACCAACACGGTCGCTGCCGCTCCCGATAACGAAAGCGAGCGAACGAAAAATCCACCGATTGCGACGATCAGCACTGCGGCCATATACAACCATTCATTCATGGCAAACGATAACCTTTTCGTTTGTAATAATGATATCGACCGGAAGATCATGCGGCTCAGTCGGAAGATGATCGACTACTTGAAACGCATACGCTAACGAAATAGTCGGTTTTTTTACCTGTTGTAAATATCGGTCATAATAGCCGCCACCGTAGCCAATTCGATATCCGTCTTTTGAAAAACAAATTCCTGGAACGACCATCAAGTCGATGGCCGCCGGCTTCACTTCATCCGTCAACGCTTCAATCGGCTCTTGTAAACCGAAATAAACTGTTTCTAATTGCGCAAACGAACGAATGGCACGAAACGTCATCGTTTTCGTTGCCGGATCACATTTCGGGACGCATACTGTTTTTCCTGTTTGCCAGGCGTTTTCAATCATCGGGATCGTATTGATTTCATGTCTCTTTGCAATGGTCAGCGCTACTGTTTGTGCCTCTTGCCAAAGCGGTAGCGCGTATAAATTTCTCACCATTTGCTCCTCGTACGCTCGTTTTTCTTCGACCGTTAATTCGTGTAACCGAGCTTTCATTTGTTCGCGAATCCTTTGTTTTTCTTCCATGTTGCCCCTCCTTTTAACAAAAAAGCAGCAGGAAATCGCTTCCTACTGCTTACTTTGTTTCACGGTGAACGGTTGCTTTTTTATCTCTTGGGCAATATTTTTTTAATTCAAGACGGTCTGGGTTATTGCGTTTATTTTTTGTCGAAATATAGTTACGTTCGCCGCATTCTGTGCAAGCTAATGTAATGTTTACGCGCATCTTTTTCCCTCCAAACTTTTTATAATCAGACCTTTCTATGATAGCATTTTTTTTTTGCGATTTCCATATTTAATTTATACATTTTGATATTGGCGGATTTTTTTTATATAGCGCGTCACCGTTTCCCGTGCTTTTTGCCCATCAAATGCTTCCGAATAAATAGTAAATATCGGTTGGTCTAACTCCGGTAAAATAAATGTCCATCCACCATCAGGGTGCCACACCTTTATTCCCCCGCTCACGTCGAGATTCGTTTCTATTTCATCCTCCATCAGCTTTCGCATCACGACAGCGCGAGCGTTCCAAGGGCAGAAAACATAATCTTTTAACCAATGCAACCGCGGGATCGAAGCAATCACTTGCGACAGCGGACGCGCTTCCACCGCAAAAAGCTGAAGCAGTTGAACAAACGCAAACACCGCATCGTATAAAAAATGAAACGGGTGCGGCCATGCGCGCAATATTTCTCTTCGCGTCCCCTCCACCCTTTTTACTTGCCCATTCAAACGGCTCGCAATCACCTCAAGGGTGGAAGGGGCATAGTTTGGAATCGGCACAGAGCGATCGGCACGAAACCATAGCGATATGATTGTGTAAAGAAAAAATAGTTGCTCCTCTGTTAATATATTCCCTTTTTCGTCCATGACTAAAAACTGTTCTCCGTCATTTTTCGCAATGAGTGCAAATAATGCATTCGTCGTCTTGAGATACTCACTTAGTTCATGAAGAGGTGCGTTTTTTAAAATCGCCATGTCGCACTGCTGATCGTGAAGCAGCTGTTCCACAAGGCGATAAACGTTTTCGTCGGAAACAAAAATGGCTTTTGCATGACAAAGAGGCAATGCAATATGTTGGTGTATCGCTTGGATATAAGAGGTACTTGGCTGTAGTTCGTAATTAGAAAAACCGATTTGTTCAAGCGAAACACGGCGGAGTTTCTCTTGAACGAACGCGTGTTCAACTGCTTTTTCACGAAAGCGATCGAGCGGGTAGCCGTGTTCATCATATAAATCAATATATACTTTTTGTTCGCTTTCCTCTAAAAAAATATAAACCCCACCTGCATATGGTGACTGCGATAGGTGATAACGAACGACTGGTGCTGTTACACCTTCTTGCCATTCAGCCGTGCAAATTCCGGACGTGTGCAACCCTTGAGCGAACGCTTGCTTCATAAGGTTCGTAAACGGATGCCCATCACCGGCAACGATAATATGACTATGCAGCGGAAGTGTGCTTCCATAAGCTGCACCGAGTTTCGTTACATATTCCGGCGTCATCTCGACATTCGCTACCCCGGAAATGCCACGTGTGCCAAATAGCGGCTGCAACGCTTGCTTTCCCCAAAACAGGGAAGAATGGACGACTGTTCCTTCGCCAATCGTTTTTTTCGGCCATATTTTAAT
Source organism: Anoxybacillus sp. J5B_2022 (assembly GCF_026847645.1). Classification (GTDB taxonomy): domain Bacteria; phylum Bacillota; class Bacilli; order Bacillales; family Anoxybacillaceae; genus Anoxybacteroides. Next base: position 1,897 of record NZ_JAPSMC010000007.1, on the reverse strand, counting down.
AGTTGGCTTAACCTGCACGTTCGGTTGAATCGTACAATGGCTACCAATAACGGATTGCTCTAGCAATTCGACATGATTCGCTACATACGTATCGCCTGCCAACAAGCTACCGCGCAGCTCACAATAACGGCCAATATATACGCGATCCCAAATAACGCTTCGTTTAACGGAAGTATGCTCACCAATTTGCACGTTCGCACCGATAACAGTATACGGCTCAATTTTTACGTTTTTGCGGATGCAAGCTCCATCCCCGATAAACGCAGGACCGATAATGACCGCTCCGTCTTCGATTTGTACATCGGCGCCGACCCACACGTGCGGAAACAGCTCTTTCCCATTGATCGAAACGTGTACATGTTTATTTAAAATATCTATATGCGCTTTTCGATATTGCTGAATCGTGCCAATATCAAGCCAATATCCTTTTGCTAAAAAGGCGTATAGCGGTGCATCGTTCTTCAATAACATCGGAAAAATATCGCTGCTGAAATCGCATGTTTCATTTTCATTAATATGTTGTAAAATATCTCGTTCAAAAATATAAATGCCCGTATTCACGAAATCACTATATACTTCATTCCATTTCGGCTTTTCGATCAACTGTTTGACTTTCCCGTCGTTTGCCGCAATAATCCCCCCGTAATCAAGCGGATTTGCCTGTTGCGACGTCACGATCGTCGCAAGTGCATGACGGTCACGGTGAAACGCTATCGCTTCCGATAAATCAACATCCGTTAAGGCGTCGCCGCTGACGACGACGAACGTATCGTCAATAAATGATTCCGCATGTTTAATGCTCCCCGCTGTCCCAAGCGGCTCTTGTTCTTCAAAATAACAAATGTTTACGCCAAAGCGGCTTCCGTCTCCAAAGTATTGTTTAATCGTTTCGCCTAGATAGTGAATCGTAATCGCAATATCCGTCACCCCAAATCGCTTCAGCCACTCGATCGTATATTCCAGCACCGGCTTCCCGACAAGCGGAACCATCGGTTTTGGAACATCGCAAGTAAGCGGACGTAACCGTGTCCCCCTTCCTCCAGCCATGATAATCCCTTTCATCTCCCCTCCACCTCCTATTCATTTTTTTTGTACAGAATATTCTTACAACATCTTTTTATTTTCATTTTATCCCTTGCTATTCACGCTTACAATATGGACATTTTGTCGATTTTATGTATTTACTTATGATATATTCAAAGAGGGGGATAAGAATGATGGAATATACGATGTTTACATTGATCGGCATCTCGTTTTTGCTATTGCTCGCATCCTTTTTTGGAAAAGACCGCATCAAACATCTAGAAGAACAGCTCGATCATTTAACGCTTTCGCTTGCTCAAGAAACATACCAGTTGAAAAAGCGGCTCAAAGTATTAGAAGAAGAATTGTTGATGGAGGACGAATCGAGCGCAGAACCGCTGAAAAAGCGAAGCGACGATGCCTTTTTCTCCGCGCACGACCGCATCTGGCTGCTTTACAAACAAGGGCTCTCCGCGGAGCAAATTGCGCGTGAAACAGCGATGACAACGGAAGAAGTCCGTATGATTTTACGGGGGATTGCCCGATGAAAAAAGAGATTCGTGCTTTTGCGCTCGGCATGTTGCTCTCGACCTCCATCATTGGCGCCGTGTATTACAATGAGCCGCAAAAGCTGACAGAAGCACAAGTAGACGCTTATTTGAAAAAAAAGAACGAAATCGCGATGAGCAAAGCGCAGTATAGAGCACTCAAAGAAAAAGCAAGCCAAACGAACAAGCCAACGAACACAATGGTACCGAATCCTGCAACGATTCGCATTTACCATCTCGTCATCCAAAAAGGGGACGTTCCCACCAAGTTTGCGAAAGAGTTAGAGGCAGCGAAAATTATTGCCGATGCTAAAGCGCTCACGAAC
>NZ_JAPSMC010000069.1 GCF_026847645.1 Anoxybacillus sp. J5B_2022 | reverse complement strand
ATTAGGAAGCTATCCGTACTATATTATTTAGAAAACCCCCAGTCGCACTGGGGGTTCTTTTAGATGAACAAATTCAATCCTGCTTCTTCGGCATAGCCTAAGTAGGTTGCGACGCCGCCGATTTCAATGCCGTCAATAAGCTCTTCTTTTTCAATGCCCATAATGTCCATAGACATCGAGCAAGCGACAAGTTTGACGCCGGCTGCCATCGCGTTTTTCATCAATGTTTCGATGCTGTCGACGTTTTTTTTCCACGTATTGAATGTACGCTTTAAATTGTTTATTTTCAAACGTTGTTTTTAGTAGTGTATTGCCGGTTTTGTCGCACCATGATTGAATGTCGCGCGTAAAGCCAGGCATGGAACCGTCTTGACCATCTCTTTTATGTTTGACGAATATGTGAAAAAACCGGATCGCTTACGAAGCATTCGCAAGCGAATCCGGCTATTCAATGAGAAACCCTGCTTGTTGCAAAGCAAGGCAAGCGGCGTCGAGTTTTGCAATGGAATCGGCTTCAAGCGTATGCAAATGCGTGCCGTCTGTCAGCTGAAGCAAATACGAAGAGTTTGTTTCTTTAATTTTTTGAATGAACTGATCGACTTCGCGGCGGTTGCTGACCATGACAGAAGCCGTTAAATCGCCGTAGACCGGATGTTCGATTTTCACATCTTTCACGGTGACGCCATGATCGACGATCAAATACAATTCTTCTTTTGTTTGCTCCGGCGTATGGAAGCACGCAACAACGCGCGTATACGTTTTGTTTGCTGTCGGTGTTTTCAAATATAAATACCCTTGGCTCGTCGCGATAATCGGTTCGTTGCGCGCTTTTAACAGCGAAATATCTTGTACAATCACTTGGCGACTCACGTTCGTTTTCGCTGCTAATTCCGCCCCCGTCAGCGGCCGACCGCTTTCTTTCAGCCATTGCAAAATAAATTGGCGCCTCTTTTCTCCCAAAATTTTTTTCTCCTCTTTCAATTGCTTTTCCCCACCTTTCGCTTTTGACAAATCGTTTCTAACACGGTAATCAGCTGGTCGAGCTGTTCTTTTGTTGTTGGTTTGCCGAGTGAAATTCGCACAAATTGTTTTGCTTCTTCTTTTTCTTTACCGATAGCGATCATCGTCCGGGAAGGTGCCTGTTTTCCGACTTGACAGGCGCTACCCGTAGAGATCGCAATGCCGTAACGGTTGCATTCGAGCATCGTATATTGTCCTTCGATGCCGTGGACGGAAAATCCGATAATATTTGGTAAATGCGCCTCTGGGTGACCTTCAATCGTAATTGGCAATTTTTCTACTTTGGAAAGAAAATATTGCCGCAAAGCTTCTAATCGCATCTTTTCCTCCGTAAGTCCGCTGCATATTTGCTGAGCAGCGGTAACGAAAGCAGCAATCCCAGGCACATTGACCGTTCCAGGGCGAAACCCCGATTCGTGCGTGGCATCGCGAAAGCAAGGCGTCCATTTGATGCGCGGGTCGATGTAGACGGCACCGACTCCTTTTGGTCCGTAAATTTTATGGGCGGAAATCGACAGGCTGTCGATGCCCATTGCCTGCACATCTACTTGTATTTTACCAAATGTTTGTACGCAATCGCTATGAAAGATGACGCCATTTTTTCGTAAAAGCTTTCCGATGTCGGCAATCGGCTGAACGGTACCGATTTCCGAATTGGCGTGATGAATCGATGCAAAAATCGTATTGGGCGTGATTGCTTGCTCGAGCTCACCGATGTCAATGCGCCCAAAGCGGTCCACTGATAAATACGTCACTTCATATCCTTCTGTTTCTAGCTGCTGAAACAAATGATATAACGAAGCGTGCTCCGTCGCTGTCGTGATGAGGTGATTTCCTTTATGGCGATGTGCTTCGATGATGGAACGGACAGCGAGAATGTTCGATTCACTTCCACCGCTCGTAAAATAAATGCCTCTCTCATCTCCGTTGATCAATACCGCCAACTGCTTGCGGCAAATGTCAAGCAGGCGGGCGGCATCGCTGCCGATATCGTGCAAACTGCTTGAGTTGCCAAAATATACTTTCGCCGCTTCCGTATAGACGGCTAACGCTTCCTCACTCATCGGCGTAGTCGCTGCATAGTCGAGATAAATCATACGCTCATTCCCTCGCATTTGGAAAAATAAAATTCTTGTCATCAGTTTAATTATATGTCAATATAGGTGTCAAGACAGTAAAAAATAACAGGGGGCGTATACATGCCACAAGCGGATGTCATTATTGTCGGCAGCGGTCTAGCAGCGCTTATGACAGCATATCGTCTATATGAACATAAAAATGTGATTATTTTCACAAAGACAAAAAAAGAAGAAAGTAACTCTTGGCTCGCTCAAGGGGGCGTGGCCGCTGCGTTGTCTGAACAAGACGATTGGCGACTGCATTACGAAGATACATTAATAGCCGGTGCGTACCATAACGACGAACAGGCAGTCGAAATGCTTGTGCGCGAAGGACCGAGCCGTCTGCTGGAACTAGTGGAAGAAGGGTTGCAATTCGATATAGATGAAAACGGCCAGTTTCACCTTGGCAACGAAGGGGCGCACAGCCGTCGCCGTATTTTGCACGCTGGCGGTGACCAAACAGGCAAAGCGATCGTTTCGTTTTTGCTTGAAAAACTGAGCGGAAAAGTTACAGTAATAGAAGACGAAAGCGTCACGGATCTCATCGTTAGCGGCGGTCGCTGCCTCGGCGTAAAAACGAGGATGAGCGTCTATTACGCAAATGCCGTTGTTCTTTCCACCGGCGGCTGCGGCAACGTGTACGCGTTTACGTCAAACGCCCGAACTGTTACCGGTGACGGCATCGCGCTCGCGTACCGAGCGGGAGCGGTCGTTAGCGATATGGAATTTATTCAGTTTCATCCGACGATGTTGTATGTCGATGGAAAAGCGGTAGGATTGATTTCCGAAGCGGTGCGCGGGGAAGGAGCGGTGCTCGTTACGGAAGATGGCCGGCGGTTAATGGAGCACGTGCATCCGCAGCGAGATTTAGCTCCGAGAGATATTGTCGCTCGAGCGATTCATGCAGAAATCACGAAAGGAAAGCGAGTGTATTTAGACATTTCGATGATTCCGCACTTCCATGCACGCTTTCCGATGATTGCAGCCATGTGCGAAGCGCATGGGATTGACGTGAATAGCGGAAAACTTCCGGTCGTACCAGGCGCGCATTTTTTAATGGGCGGCGTTCAAACAGATTTATTAGGAAAAACGTCGCTTCCTAGCTTATATGCGGTCGGCGAAGCAGCGTGTACAGGCGTGCACGGGGCAAACCGACTCGCGAGCAATTCGTTGCTAGAGGGGATGGTATTTGGGGCAAGGCTTGCGGAAGCGCTGCGAAACGAGCGAACGTATGACATTGTCCATATACTTAATGCGGCGCCACCATTTACAAAGCCGCTTCCGGCTGTTTCACAAATTCAAGCGGTAATGATGCAGCATGTCGGCATTGTAAGAGACGAAACAAGTTTAACGGCTGCGAAACAATGGCTGGAGCAGTTTTCGATTCAAGAACTTGTCGCTGCCGATTGGTCGCTATTTAGCGACGAGCAAATGACCGCAGCTTCTTTATTAATAACAAGCTGGCTTATTACGACATCAGCACTAAAACGAACGGAAAGCCGCGGGGGGCATTATCGGTCGGACTATCCGAAAGAAGAAGAGCATTGGAAAAAGCGGCGCATTGAACGGACAAAGGATGAACTTTTGGTGAAGATAGGGGGAAGATGATGAATACGATCAAGCTGCAGCAACTGCTGCAACAGTTTTTGTTAGAAGATATCGGCGAACGCGACGTGACGAGCGAAACGATTTTTCCGAGCAACAAGCAGGCAACTGGATCATTTCTTGTAAAAGAAGACGGCGTTTTCTCTGGTGCGGACGTAATCATGAGCGGCTACCGTTTGCTCGACCCTTCCATTGACATCACTTTATACAAACGAGACGGAGAGCAAGTAAAAAAAGGAGATATCGTGGCGAAAGTTTCCGGCCCGATTGCCCCGCTATTAACAGGCGAGCGCGTCATTTTAAATCTCATTCAGCGCATGAGCGGCATCGCCACGCTTACCCGGCGGGCAGTCACGGTGTTAAACAGCGGCCATACGCGCATTTGCGACACAAGAAAAACAACGCCAGGACTGCGCATGCTTGAAAAATACGCCGTCACATGCGGAGGGGGCTATAACCACCGCTTCGGCCTGTACGATGCCGTGATGATTAAAGACAACCATATCGCCTTTTGCGGCTCGATTACAAAAGCGGTTCAAGCGGTGCGCGACCGTCTTGGCCACATGGTGAAAATCGAAGTGGAAACGGAAACGAAAGAACAAGTCATCGAAGCGGTCAACGCCGGAGCAGATGTCATTATGTTTGACAACCGCACGCCGGAAGAAGTAAAAGAGTTCGTTCAACTTGTACCGTCATCCATTATAACGGAAGCATCGGGCGGCATTACGCTCGAAAACTTGGCGCAATACGGCGATACCGGCGTCGATTATATTTCATTAGGCTTATTAACTCATTCGGTGAAAGCGTTAGATATCAGCTTTAATATTGAAGGATGGAAATAGGGGGAGAAATGATGAACGTATTAGAAATGATGCAAAAACAAGACAATATGCCCGAAGTGTACAAAACGATGAGCGTTGCGGAAATGGAAGCGCGCGTGCGGGAAATTAAAGAAAAATTAGGCGACCGTTTGTTTATCCCAGGCCATCATTATCAAAAAGATGAAGTGATTCAATTTGCTGATGCGACAGGAGATTCGTTGCAGCTTGCGCAAGTAGCGGCGAAAAATAAACAAGCGGAATACATCGTCTTTTGCGGCGTTCATTTTATGGCGGAAACGGCGGATATTTTAACAGCGGACGATCAAAAAGTCATTTTACCGGATATGCGCGCCGGCTGTTCGATGGCCGATATGGCCGAGTTAGCGCAAGTCGAGCGGGCGTGGCCAATGTTGCAAGAGTTGTTCGGCGACACGATGTTACCGTTAACATACGTCAACTCTACAGCGGCGATTAAAGCGTTTGTCGGCCGGAACGGCGGAGCGACGGTGACATCTTCGAACGCGGATAAAGTGGTCGCATGGGCGTTTACGCAAAAAGAACGAGTCTTTTTCTTACCGGATCAACATTTAGGGAGAAATACCGCGTACAAACTAGGGGTAGCGCTTGACGAAATGGCTGTCTGGGATCCGCTGACGGATACGTTGCAATACGAAGGCGATATAAGCCGCGTAAAAGTGATTCTTTGGAAAGGACATTGTTCCGTCCATGAAAACTTTACAGTCAAACATATCGAACACATTCGCCAAACAAAACCAGATATGAACATTATCGTTCATCCGGAATGCAGCTGGGAAGTCGTCCAAAAATCCGATTATGCCGGCTCGACGAAATACATTATTGAAACAATTCGCAACGCGCCAGCAGGAAGCAAATGGGCGATCGGAACGGAAATGAACTTAGTCAACCGCCTGATCCAGCAACATCCTGATAAAGAAATCATTTCACTCAATCCTTATATGTGTCCTTGTTTAACGATGAACCGGATCGATTTGCCGCATTTTCTTTGGGCATTGGAGTCATTAGAACAAGGAAAAATCATTAACCAAATTACTGTTCCGGCTTCGATTGCGAAAGATGCTATGGAGGCGCTAGAGCGAATGCTCGCGCTTGCTTAAGACGGAGAAGGGTGTCGTTAGGACGCCCTTTTATTTTTTTATCATAAATTCGTTCGTTGACTCATAAGTTATGTTGAAGGATGATGGCGACAATGAAGGAATAGCATATAAATTCAACCGTGTGGGTGTAGGAGGGGAACGGAGTGAAAATCCATATTGTCCAAAAAGGCGACACGCTTTGGAAAATTGCCCAAAAATACGGGGTCGATTTTGAGCAGTTGAAAAAAATAAATGGCCATTTAAGCGATCCAAATTTGATTATGCCGGGAATGAAAATTAAAATCCCGACCGCAGGTGTTCAGGTAAAGAAAGAAATGCAAAAGAAAGAAACAGTCATTCATATGCACCCGAAAAAAGAAGAACCGATGGAACATCCATACGCAGAAGCGAAGCCGTTTGTTTCCTTTAACATAGAGGCAGAACTAGCGCCAAATGTCAATGTTAACCCACCAGCAAAAGAAACGCCAAAAGCGTCGAATATCAATGAGAACCCGCCAGCGAAAGAAGAGCCAAAAACGTCCAACATGAACGTGAATCCGCCAGCAAAAGAAGCACCGAAGGCGCCAAACGTCAATCAGCCGCTGCCAGAGCCGCCAAAAGCACCGGTGGCGGAAAAGCCAAAAGAGCCGCCGAAAGCGCCGGCAGCAGAGGTGCCGAAAGCCGCAATCAATGAATCGGCCAATGCTAACGCGGAAAAAACCAGTCCGTTGCCGTATACAATTCCGCCTGTTTCGCCGAAGCCGAACGCGCATTTTATGAACATGCCGGGCATGCCGCCACTTCCACCTAAACCGGCGAATATTTTGCCGCACATGATGAAGCCGGATGTGGAAGATATCGAAAGCCCAGAAAAAGCGGCTCATCACGATACGCCGCCGGAATTGCCGGCTGTTCCGTATGTGCCAATGTGGCCGCAACAGCAGCCGTGGGGGTATGCGCCGGTGAATCAACCGAATCAACCAAACCAACCGAATCAAGCTAGTCAACCGAACGTCGCCTTGTCGCAAGACCCTTGCGTTCCGGTCACGCCAGTCATGCCAGGGGATGGGTTTTATTATCCACCGATGCCATTTACCGGCTATCCGGTTGCGCCGCCGATGCCGCTTCAGGCAGAAAGTAGCCCGCACTTATTCCCGGGCATTCATGAGAGCAGCGAATCGCATGAGTGGATACCGTCGGTGCCATTGACAACAAGTGAGCAGCCGCCAGCGACCGCGCCGCCATCTACAGGATGGTATTCTGCTCCGCCGATGCCGCCAAGTTACGGCTGGACGCAACAAGTGTATCCGCAGCCGTACATGCCAACGGCTCCAGCATATTATCCGCAGCCATACCAGGCAGCACCGCAACCACCTAGTTTTCCAGCACCACAACAAGCAGGAACACCAGCACCAGCGTATCCGTTCGCACAAACGCCAATGCAACCGTATTATGCGCCGATGCAACCGTCTGCTTTCCCGCCAAGCCCGCAGCAATTGTTCATGATGCCGCAATATGGCGAAAGCAGTGAACGCGATGAATAAACAGCGCAGAGACGATGATTCGCATCGTCTCTTTCCGTTTCTTGAGAAGGAATATGGGATATATGTGCAAAAAAGCACGCTCATCAAGCCGTACGTTTCCATCATCGAAACAGACCGCGGAAAATGGGTATTAAAAAAATATCGCACCTTTTTGGAAGCATCACGGCAACAAGTTTTTTTTCGGTTATTAAACAACTCAGGTTTTCAAGCAGCGCCCGCGATAGAAGGGGTCATTTCATTTGAAAACGAATATTGGATGCTACAAACATACATTTCTTCTAGCCGACCTTTTCACTACGCTGATGAAAAAGACCGATATGACAGTCTATCGTTGCTTTATATGTACCACGCTTACTCGCAACCGTTGTTGCACCATCCGTTTTTCGCTACGATGTTGCCGCACTACTCGCTGTATGAAAAGTGGCACCAGCGATATGAGCAGTTTCTTTATGCGTTGCCAGTGCTAAAACAATTAATGAAAGACGAAGAACTTTCGTTTATTTTGTATTGTGCCCGTTCTTTTTTTGAGCGGTTTCCGCATTTTTTTTCTTCGTTTATCGCGGAAAAAAAGACGATTATTCACGGCGACGTTGCCTCCCATAATTTTTTACGTACAGAAAAAGCAGTATACTTAATCGATTATGACTTAATTGCTGTTGCACCGCCTGCCATTGATTATTTGCAATACGCTAGCCGCGTGTTGCCGTACGTTCAATGGTCGTTTGCTTATTTAGAACGTCAGCCGTTGTTGCAGCCATTGGTAACGAAACCGTGGTTTTTAACGGCGCTTTTGTTCCCTGCCGATCTTATGCGCGAATGCCGGGTGATTGTGCAAAGAGGCAAGCCGTTTTCGCTTCCGTATTTCGAACACCGCAAACAGTTTGTGCAAAAAATCATGAATATGATAAGATAACGTATATGTCATTTTTCGTGAAAGGGAGTCGGATACGGATGATGGAACAGAAAATTGAAAAATTGATTGCATGGCTTCGTGAACAAGTGCACAATGCTGGGTTAAATGGAGCGATTGTCGGCATTAGTGGCGGCATTGATTCTGCGGTCGTTACGCATTTAATTAAGCGGGCGTTTCCTGACAACTCGCTTGGGCTTATTATGCCGTGCAAAAGCAATCCGAAAGATAAAGAAGATGCGCTAAAAGTCGTGGCAAGCTGCGGAATTAAACATTTCGTGATTGATTTAACAGAAACGCATCAAACGTTGTTTAGCGAAATTGAAAAACAGTTAAAAGAAAAAGGTGAGTGGAACGAAGAAGCAGCGCGGCTTGGCGACGCCAATACGAGAGCGCGCCTGCGCATGACGACGTTGTATGCAGTGGCTAATAACTACGGCTATCTCGTCGTCGGAACAGACAATGCCGCTGAATGGCATACAGGCTATTTCACGAAATACGGCGATGGTGGCGTTGATTTAGTCCCACTTGTCCATTTCACGAAAGGGGAAGTGCGTGAAATGGCTCGCATTCTTGGCGTTCCAGAAGAAATTATTACGAAGGCGCCAAGCGCAGGACTTTGGGAAGGTCAAACAGATGAAAATGAAATGGGTACAACGTATGAAATGATCGATAAATATTTAAAAGGGGAAGAAATTCCAGAAAAAGACCGGCAAATTATTGAGCGATTACATAACCGTTCCCATCATAAACGCCAATTGGCAATTGCACCGCCAAAATTTTAATCGTTCTACGAGTAAACCCTCGCTTATTTGCCAAGCTAAAAATGGGCCGCGATTTAGGCCTGAAGGCAAATAAGGGGGGTTTTTCGTTGAGAAAAACGATCGCAGCGCTAGGCGTCGTTTGTAGCATAGGGGGGCTTGCGGCGTGTGCTAACTATGTTGGAGACGAAACTCCGCGCTATCGCGACGCTACTCGTCCGATTGGATATTATTCAACCGACCGCCAAATCGATCAATATACGTACGGTCGTTATGGCACGAACCGTGAAAATGACGGAAATGCGTATATAATGGACAATCAAAACGGTCCGCTCGCTGATTTGTTTAACGTCGATATGACAGGACGATATACTGAGCAGGTGAAGCCGACGCTTCCGCTTCACGCCGATTTTGGCGCAGCTGATCAAAATTACCACGGGCATTTAAATCCGATGACTGCGCGAACGCATCCGTCTTACTATGACCATTATGACGGACGATTGGCGGAAACGGTCGCCAACCAAGCCGCAAAAGTGAACAACGTGAGCGATGCGCGCGCCCTTGTATACAAAGGGCATGTGCTAGTAGCAGTGGCGACTAACGCCTCAGACGCAGCCCGCGTCGAAAAGCAAGTGGCCAAAGCGATTGCGCCGTATACGAAAGGAAAGCATGTGCGCGTCGTTTCGAATCCAAGCGTATACCACCGCGTGCGCGTTATCGATAACAACATTCGCTACGGCCGCCCGTTTACCGAAATCGAGCGCGAGTTAAAAACGATTTTTTATAGAGGCGAAATCATCGGGCACCCAGCCAATACTCGATAGGAGATGTCTTTTAGGCATCTCCCTTTTTTTGCAGCAATTTTACGGTTCGCTGTTTTTTTGGTATAGTAGTATCGGAAATTTCGTGTCATGAGAGGAGAAATTCGTAATGGCTGGACATTCCAAGTGGAAAAATATTCAACGTCGGAAAAATGCGCAAGATGCGAAACGCGGCAAAATATTTATGAAATTGGCGAAAGAAATTTACGTTGCCGCGAAAATGGGCGGCGGCGATCCGAGCACGAACGCTAGCTTACGCCTCGTCATTGAAAAAGCGAAAGCGGCTAACATGCCGAATGAAAACATTGAACGTGCGATTAAAAAAGCGACGGGAAATCAAGAACATGCCAACTACGAAGAAATCCGTTACGAAGGATATGGTCCGAGCGGCGTAGCGGTCATGGTCGTTTGTTTAACGGACAATAAAAACCGCACGGCCTCCAACGTTCGGGTAGCATTTTCGAAAAATGGCGGAAACCTCGGGGAAACTGGGTGCGTATCGTATTTATTTGAACGGAAAGGGTTGCTTGTCATCGCCCGCGAAGAGTTAGACATCGAAGAAGATGACATGCTTCTTCAGGCGATTGAAGCAGGAGCAGAAGAGATGGAAACAACGGACGATTCGTTTGAAATTTATACCGCTCCGGAACAGTTTGAAGACGTGAAAAACGCGCTTGCCGCGAACGGCTTTACGTTCGTCGACGCACAAATTACGATGGTTCCACAAACATATACGAAATTAACCGGCGATGACTTAACGAAAATGTTAAAACTAATCGATATGCTGGAAGATGATGACGACGTTCAAGAAGTGTACCACAATTTAGATGAATCTGACCTTGACTAGAAACCGTTGATATCGGCGGTTTCTTTTTTTTACATGCTCTTATGTTAAATGGAACACAATAATGGTTAAATGGAGGGATCAATCATGGAAACAATACCAATCCGTTTAACAAGTGCGGAAATTGCCAACGTTTGGCATACGTATATGTACGACAGCATGGTGGAAAGCGTCATGACGCATTTTAAACAGACAGCGGAAGATGAAGAAGTAAAAATGATGGTGGAGAAAACGATCCAACTAGTTCAGAAGCATCTTCAAGCGCTTGAAAAGCTATTTCGTGAAGAAGGAATGGCAAAGCCGGATGGATTTCCAGTCGCTAAACATGTGAATATGGATGCGCCAAAGCTTTTTTCCGACGTTTTTTATTTAGAATACGTTAACCAAATGACGCAATTTAAAATTTCGTCGCATATGACGTCGATTGTGATGGCTTCTCGAGAAGATATTCATCGATTGTTTGCCGAGTTTAGTCAAGAAGCGATCGAATTAAACGCCAATGTACGCACGATGATGAAAGAAAAAGGGGTGCATATTCGCCCGCCATACATGGAATACCCAAAAAAAGTGGATTATGTCGAAAAGCAGAGCTTTTTAACCGGATGGCTAGGTCGGCGCCGGCCGCTGTTGGCAGTAGAAGCTGCGTATTTAGTCATGAATTCCATCAATAACGAAATCGCAAAATCGACGCTCATTGGTTTTGCCCAAGTGACGAAAGACCCGGACATTCGTAATTTCTTTATTCGAGGGCAACGAGTTTGTTCGGATATTATCATTTCCATTTTTGACGTGCTGCAAGAAAATGATATTCCTGCTTCGATGACATGGGATACGGTCGTCAACGATTCAACGATTTCCCCGTTTTCGGAGCAGCTCATGCTTTTTATCGTGAACACATTGTCTAGTTTAGGTATTGCGATGTACGGACAAGCGTTGGCGTTGACGATGCGCAGAGATTTAGCCGCGCTTTATGCCGCGTTTATGGCGAAAGCGGGTGCGTATGCGGAAGACGGTGTCAACTTAATGATCGAGCGTGGATGGCTCGAACAGCCGCCTCATTTTCTCGACCGCGAACGGTTGATGAAAGAGTGCAACTAACGATGTTCGCTTTCGATGAGCATTTTTTTGCGTGGATAAAATTTCGGCAACCGGTGAAACTAGAAATAGCAACAATAATTACCAAAGAGGGGGAGCACTATGCGAGTTGTGATCGCTTCGTTATTGGTTGCTAGCTTCTTATCGGTTCATTCGGCAGAAGCTGTTACCCACGTAGCGCCGGTTCAGATGACGGTTCTTTTAGAGCGCATGTATCTTGATGGGCAAGTAAGCGAAGAAATTCGGCAAGAAACGGTCACGTCGATGAACGAAATATGGAAAAAATATGAAGGATGGCAGCTTGTTGATTTAGATGACAAACAAATCGTGTTGCAAAAGACGATCAACGACATTTCTCCGTTAGCGAAAGCGAATGGCTATTTCGGCTTAACGAAAGACGGAACGCTGTCAATTTTTGAGGGAAGGCCGCAGCCGTCGTCGCGCATCATTCAATCGTTTTTTCAAATCGATGTGAAAAAATTAGAAAGCCGAAAACAGCGGGAACTGAAAAAAGGCATTCGCGTTATCTCGAAAGTGCGGTACGAAGACATTTTAGCAACATATCGCCCGTTCGCGCTCACTCCGTAAAAGACTTATCGAACGATAAGTCTTTTTTGTATGCACAGTCGCCTCCGCTTTTCTTGTCTAGCTGCGGCTCCTAGCTCTCTTGTGCCAAACAACCTTCCTCCGTCGAAGCAAAAAGCGCTTCTCGTCGGAAGAACGTTTGGCTTCGAGAGCTAACCAGTCGCCTCCGCTTTTCTTGTCTAGCTGCGAACGAACATCCTCCTCCGCTTTTGCTTTCGCCGTTCGACGTGCACGCACGTCTTCGTTGAAAGCTTTCGCGTCCGTCGGATGTTTCCTTGGCTTGAGCCAAGGACCGTTCTCCGCTTTTCTAGAGAAGAGTATGAGTAAAATGTTTGTGGGAGGAAGTAAAGTCCTCGTTTATATGGTTCAAGGGGAGGTTCCCTTGATAAAAGAAGGAGGATGAGCAAAAAAGATGCAAAAAGGACTCTCTTCCTGTATGTTAATAAGTGCAAACAATCCACAACAGGAGGTCAGAGAGTCCTATGCAACAGTTTATCACAAGTGGGCAAACATTAAAAGAGCTAGAAGCAGAATTGTTTTCGATGTTACAAAAAACCTATGGAGAAATGCTTCAACAGGTATTGGAATGGCTGGATGAAGAGCTAGCCAAGCAACGAGATAAAAAGCGTTATTACCTAAAAGATAAACGAACGGTACAGATGCAGACGTTATTTGGGGAGGTGGAGGTTCGACGCAATTACTATTTGGATCGAGAAAAAGGCGTGTATACGTGCTTATTAGATGCGTTCCTCGGGTTCGATGGGGCAAAGGGAGTGAGTCCATTACTGGAGGAAACCGCCATCGAATTAGCCGTTACGGGTCCTTCGTATCGCCAAGCCGCAGAGGCGCTAGAGAAGATGGTAGGCTATGCGGTGATGAGCCATGAAACGATTCGCCAGCTGATCTTACAAGCAACGGTAGACAAGCATCGTCCGATGGAAAGGACACAGCAGGTGTTGTTTGTAGAGGCGGACGGGTTATACGTCAAACGGCAGCGAAGCCGGCGAAAAGGGAAAGAAGAAAAGATTTTGGCGGTACACCAAGGATGGAAGGTCAATGGAAAACGGGTATCGTTGGTGGGGAAACGGCACTATGTCCATGACACAAAAGAACCGGTGTGGGAAGGATTAGAAACGTTTTTGATGGAGGAATACGGCTATGACCCAACGAGGGATTGGGTGGTGATCAATGGGGACGGAGCAGCGTGGATTACGGCTTGTCGAGAGTACTTTGGGGAACGGGCATTTTTCCAGCTCGATCGGTTCCACGTCGCGCGAGAGATTCGTGAATGCGTAAAAGATCACCCACGGTACCGGACGATTCAGAAAAAGTTGGCCTTGTTCGATGAAAAGGGGTTATTAACGGAACTGCACAGTGCGGTAGGCACCCTAGGAGAGGAAAAGAAAGAAAAGCAATTGGAGGGATTGATTCAACGAATCGAGTCGATGCCTGGCTGTTTAAGCGATTATCGCGCGTGGCTGCGAGAAAAAGGAATCGATACGACGGGAATGCGCCCGATGGGAAGTGCAGAGGGAACGATGCACGTGTTTGCGAAGCGAGTAAAAAATGGACGGAGTTGGTGTGACAGAGGGATTCGAGCGTTTTTAGACGTGATGGTAGCCGTGAAAGACGGATTAACGATTGGGACGTGGAAAGGAGAGGTAGTGGTCGAGGAGGAAAAAAGAAGCGAACGAGAAACGATGGTGAAAAGGGGAATCAAGAAAGTAGGAGCAAAGATAGAGGAAGTGGTACGTGGCAATATTCGCTATCTCCAACAGTCGTGTGGAACGCCTATTTATGAAGTGTTGAAGGCATTGAAAGGGTTTTAAAAAAAGGGAAAAAAGGCACGAGCACAGGATGAGAGTATTGGAAAACGCTTACAAAGACTTGGTTATTTAATCCAAATATATCCAGAGAATCGAAATATCAAAAAAATCTCCCACAAACTCTTGACTCAATC
>NZ_JAPSMC010000068.1 GCF_026847645.1 Anoxybacillus sp. J5B_2022 | reverse complement strand
AAAGAGACTGACTAAACGTTTGTTTAGTCAGTCTTTTTCTTTTGTTCCTATTGATGCAAACAAACTGAAAATACATATCTTATAAGTATAGAAACTTATAAATGGGGGAAAGATAGCGAATAGGAGGTGGGAGTTGGCTATGTCTAATCAATCTATAGAGGAAACGTGCATCGTTTGTGAACAATCGAAAGACGAAGGAATTCACATTTATACGAAATTCCTTTGCATAGACTGCGAGAAAGAATTGGTCCGCACAGATACAGACGACCCGAAATATCGCTTTTATTTGCAACAGTTGAAAAAAATTATGAGTCGAGAAATATATTCATAGTGTCAGGTCCTATTAATAGGACCTGTTTTATTTTAATATATTAGTTATGAACGTAATTTTAATTTTAGAGGAATGATTTAGATGATGAACAATGAACAAAAAACACCGCTATACACGGCTTTAAAACAACATGCTTTAGCCAACCCGCTTTCGTTTCATGTTCCTGGCCATAAATACGGGACGATTTTTTCGATGCAGGCTAGGGAAGATTACGAAAGTTTATTGCGACTTGATGCAACGGAATTGAGCGGACTGGATGATTTACATCAGCCAGAATCCGTTATTGCCGAAGCGCAACAATTGGCCGCTGAATTTTATGGTGTAGATGAAACGTTTTTTTTAGTGAACGGATCGACGGTTGGCAATTTAGCAATGATTTTCGCGACGTGCGAAGAAAACAAAAAAGTAATTGTTCAACGAAACTGCCATAAATCAGTGATTCATGCGCTCCAATTAGTGGGGGCAGCACCTGTTTTTCTTTCACCAGAATTTGACAAAGATGTTCGGGTTGCGTCATATGTTTCTCCTGAAACGGTAAAGGAAGCGATCGAGCATCATCCCGATGTGACAGCGTTAATTTTAACTAATCCAAATTATTATGGGATGTCAGTTGATTTAACAGAAATAGTGGAGATAGCCCATCGTCGACGCATACCGGTGCTTGTTGACGAAGCACATGGCGCTCATTTTGTAGTTGGGTCGCCTTTCCCGAAATCAGCCATTGCGTGCGGTGCAGATGTTGTTGTGCAGTCGGCTCATAAGACGTTGCCGGCGATGACGATGGGTTCTTATTTACACATCAATAGTTCATTCGTTGATAAAGAAAAATTGCGCTATTTTTTACAAGTGTTTCAGTCGAGTAGCCCGTCTTATCCAATTATGGCTTCGCTTGATTTGGCAAGAAGCTATATAGCGAGTTTATTGTCGGAAGACATTCGTCGGATACAGGCACAAATCGAGCAGTTTAAAGAGGTATTAAACGAAAGCGAAGGTGTAACAACTGTACAATCAAAAGATCCATTTGTGAAGACGGATTTACTAAAAATTACCGTCCAGACGAGAAGCGTTTTTTCAGGGTATGAATTGCAGAGCCGCCTTGAGCAGGAAGGTATTTTTACTGAATTAGCCGATCCTTTTAACGTTCTTTTTGTATATCCTCTGGCGCCATTAAAAAATATAGAAGAGGTTACGGAAAAAGTGAAACGGGCGTTCAAAGGGCTATGCTATGATGAACGACTGACTTATTCATTTACCCCGTTTTCGTTTGTGACGACTTCTCCATCGATTTCGTATCGTACGTTAGCGCGATTGTCGAAAAAGATAGTGCCGCTCGAAAAGGCAGAAGGTCTTGTGTCCGCTGAAACGATTATCCCGTATCCGCCGGGCATTCCGCTGTTATGTATGGGGGAAGTCATTCAAAAGGAACATATCGAGCGCATTATCGAGTTAAAGCGGTATGGAGCTCGGTTTCAAGGGGGGGCTTATTTAGCTTCTTACCAAATAGAAGTATTTGAACAATAATGGAGCAAGAAAGGTGACAAGTGATGGCAGGCTATTTTTTCTCATTTGAAGGACCAGAAGGAGCAGGGAAAACAACGATTATTTCTATGTTAGAGTCGTTTTTGCGGGAAAAGGGATGGGATGTGGTGGCGACACGGGAGCCAGGAGGAATTGATATTGCCGAAAAAATTCGCGACATTATTTTAAATCCTTCTCATCAAACGATGGATGCTCGTACGGAAGCATTGCTTTACGCGGCGGCGCGAAGGCAACATCTCGTCGAGAAAGTCATTCCTGCGCTAAAGGACGGAAAAATTGTGTTGTGCGACCGTTTTATTGATAGCTCACTCGCGTATCAAGGATTTGCGCGGGGGTTAGGAATAGATGAAGTGCTAAGTATTAATCAGTTTGCCATTGACGGATATTTTCCGACATTAACGCTTTATTTTGATGTCGATCCGAAAATAGGACTCGAACGAATTTATCGCAACCGAAAACGGGAAGTGAACCGCTTAGATCTCGAAAGTTTGTCGTTTCATGAGAAAGTACGACAAGGGTATTTGCAACTAGTCGACCGTTTTCCAGAGCGGATAATCCAGCTTGATGCTTCTAGATCGATTGCAGAAGTGTTTGCCGAAACCGTTTCTATTATTATAGAGGAAATGGAAGAAAAAGATCGAGCAAACATCAAATGATGAAATCGTCAAGACATGTTAGAATAAAGGTTGAACTTCCGGTTTTTTCTTCTGGAAGCGGGGGTTCTTGCTTATATCAAAAGATAAGTGAGTGATCAATGTGGCTGTCGTTTGGGATCAGCTTGAGCAATATCAGCCGGTTGTCATGAAAATGTTAGCAAATAGTATCAAAAAAGGAAGAGTAGCTCATGCCTATTTATTTGAAGGACAACGGGGAACAGGCAAAAAAGACGTTAGCCTTTTGTTTGCAAAAAGTTTGTTTTGTCTAAATCGACTTGACTATAAACCTTGCGATGAATGTCGGAATTGTCGGCGGATCGAGTCGCGAAATCACCCTGATGTTCATTGGATCGATCCGGACGGCCAGTCGATTAAAAAAGGGCAAATTGAGGCGTTACAAGAGGAATTTGCGAAAACGGGTGTAGAATCGAAACAAAAATTGTACATCATCCATCATGCAGATAAAATGACGACCAATGCTGCAAACAGTTTGTTAAAATTTTTGGAAGAACCTCATGCAGGAACGATGGCGATTTTGCTGACGGAGCAATTTCATCGCATGCTGACGACCATCATTTCGCGCTGCCAAGTATTATCGTTTCAGCCGTTACCACCTGCTTTGCTGGCGGATTGGTTAAAAGCACAACAAATTCCTCCTCATTTCGCGTTGCTTGCCGCTCATGTGACAAATAATCGCGAGGAAGCGCTCGAATGGAGTCGAAACGATTGGTTTGCAGAGGCGCGAAAAATAGTGTTACAATTATATGAAGCGCTAAACCAAAACGAGTTTCAAGCACTTCTCATTCTTCAAGAAAAATGGGCACCCCATTTTCAAGAAAAAGAACAAATAGACATGGGACTGGACTTATTATTGTATTTATATAGAGATATTTTGCATGTACAGCTTGGTCAATTAGAACACGTCATTTATTGTGATCGACTAGATGATTTGCGGCAGTGGGCATTGACGTGTCCACAAAATCGACTGACGAACAACATGTCTGCTATTTTGCAGGCGAAAGCACGTTTAAATACAAACATGAACGTACAGCTTTTAATGGAACAACTGATCCTCAAGTTAAAGGGGGGAACAACGTTTGTATAATGTAGTAGGTGTCCGCTTTAAAAAAGCGGGGAAAATTTATTATTTTGATCCTGGCGATTTGACGATTCAGACGGGCGAATTTGTGATCGTGGAAACGGTTCGCGGAATTGAATTCGGCAAGGTTGTCATTAGCAATAAGCAAGTAGATGAAAACGACATTGTACTGCCGTTAAAGAAAGTCATCCGCATTGCCGATGCGAAAGATAAAATGGTTGTTGAAGACAACAAAAAAGCAGCGCAAGAGGCGTATGAAATTTGTTTGAAAAAGGTAGAAGAACACGGACTGGAAATGAAACTCGTGGATGTGGAATATACGTTTGACCGCAATAAAGTCATTTTCTATTTTACTGCTGATGGGCGTGTTGATTTCCGGGAACTTGTTAAAGATTTAGCGGCGATTTTCCGCACTCGCATCGAGTTAAGGCAAATCGGTGTGAGGGATGAAGCAAAAATGCTTGGCGGAATTGGACCGTGCGGGAGAATGTTATGTTGCTCAACGTTTTTAGGCGATTTTGACCCAGTTTCGATTAAGATGGCGAAAGACCAAAACTTATCGTTAAATCCGACGAAAATTTCTGGGCTTTGCGGCCGGTTAATGTGCTGTTTAAAATACGAAAATGATGAGTATGAAACGGCAAAAGAGCAACTTCCGGATTTAGGAGAATATATTGAAACTCCACATGGCGTCGGAAGAGTGGTCGGCTTGAATATTTTAGAAAGGGTTTTGCAAGTGGAGTTGTCAGAGCATGAGCGAGTAGTGGAATACACCATCGATGAGTTAGTGAAAGAAGGAGTTTTGTCGATTCAAGCCACGGATTAATTGGGGTGGATTTATGTGAATAAGAAAGAGATTTTTCAATCCGTAACAAGTATGGAAGAACAAATTAGCCATTTGTACCGTCAGCTTGTTGAACTGAAGGAACACTTTGCTCAACTGCTTGAGGAAAATCACCATTTACAAATGGAAAATGCTCATTTGCGGCAGCGGCTACAGGAACTTACAGGGGAAACAGTGCCTGTCAAAAGAAAAGAAAAGAGCGAACGAAAGATTGTGGATATTGGTGAAGGATATGATAACTTGGCGCGCCTTTACCAAGAAGGGTTTCATATTTGCAACGTTCATTACGGGAGCGTTCGTAAAGAAGATTGTTTATTTTGCTTATCGTTTTTAAATAAAAAATAGTAAAGCCTTTCCAATGAAGGAGAGGCTCTTTTCTTGAAAGATTGTGAAAGAGGTATGAACTAGATGGTCAAATTGTACGATGACGAACGACTTGATTATCTTCTGAATGAAAATATGCGCATTATTCAAAGTCCATCTGTTTTTGCTTTTTCGTTAGATGCTGTGTTGTTAGCGAAATTTGCTTATATGCCGATTCAAAAAGGAAACATTGTCGATTTGTGCACAGGCAATGGAGTCATTCCGCTTTTATTGAGCAAGCGAACGAAAGGGAAAATTATCGGCGTTGAAATTCAAGACCGTCTTTATGATATGGCAAAGCGAAGTGTGCAGTATAACGGGTTAGAAAAACAAATTGAGCTCATTCACGGGGATATTAAAGATATGCCGAAGCAATTGGGCTATAGCAAGTACGACGTCGTGACGTGTAACCCGCCATATTTTCCGACCGTGAGTGAAGAGGAAATAAATAAAAATCGGCATTTAGCGATTGCGCGACACGAAATTTATTGTACGTTAGAAGACGTAATTAGAGTAAGTAGCCAATTGTTGAAACAAGGTGGGAAATCGGCGTTTGTTCATCGGCCAGGCCGCCTTTTAGATATTGTCATGCTCATGCGGCAATACCGCCTTGAGCCAAAACGGCTGCGGTTCGTATATCCGAAACTTGGAAAAGAAGCGAATACGATTTTAATTGAAGGGATAAAAGACGGAAGTCCTGATTTGAAAATTTTACCACCTTTAATTGTTTATCGCGACGATGATGAATATACGGATGAAGTAAAACAAATATTGTATGGGACTTCATTGTAAAGGAGCAAAAAAGATGGTTTGGCAACAAAAAAGCTTTGCAGAAGAGGGAATTGGCACGCTTTATATCGTTCCAACACCGATCGGAAATCTTGAAGATATGACGTTGCGAGCGTTACGGGTGTTAAAAGAAGTCGACTGGATTGCTGCTGAAGATACGCGGCAAACGAAAAAATTGTTAACTCACTTCGAAATCGTCACTCCCGTCATTAGTTACCACGAGCATAATAAATATGCAAGCGGCAAAAAAATTGTCGAATGGCTTCAAGAAGGAAAAAAGGTGGCGCTTGTCAGCGATGCGGGGATGCCGGCGATTTCTGATCCAGGTTATGAATTAGTAGCGGCCGCGATTGAAGCAAAGTGTACGGTTGTCCCACTTCCGGGAGCGAACGCTGCGGTAACGGCGCTTGTGGCTTCCGGTCTTGCGACGGAGCATTTTTACTTTTTCGGGTTTCTCGACCGGACGAAAAAAGAAAAGAAAAAACAGCTCGAAGCATTGAAACATCTTCGCGATACGCTTATTTTTTATGAAGCGCCGCATCGGCTGGAAGATACGTTGCTGGCCATGCATGAGGTGTTAGGAGAGCGAAAGGTAGCGTTATGCCGTGAATTAACGAAGCGCTTTGAAGAGTTTATTCGTGGAACGATGAGTGAAGTCATTGATTGGGCAAGAGAGGAAGAAGTGCGCGGTGAGTTTTGCATTGTAGTCGAAGGTGCGAAAGAGTGTGAAGAAGCGCAAGACGAATGGTGGCAGCCCCTGTCGATTGTCGAACATGTTGATTATTACGTGAAGGAAAAAAATATGAACACAAAAGAAGCGATTAAACAGGTGGCGGTCGACCGCAACGCGCCAAAACGAGAAATTTACCAAGCGTATCATCAATAGAAAAAAGGATGTTCTAGACAGAACATCCTTTTTTCTTACTTCGACGTTTCCAAGCACTCTTGGATTTCTTTTAAAAGAATTTCCGCGCCTTCACGGCTTAAAATAATTTTGCCACCGGCAAGTTTGAAGTTGTCGTCAGATACTTCGCCTGTGACAACACATGTCATATTTGGTTTGTATTTTTTCAAAATGATGCGTTCGTCATCGACGTAGATTTCCAACGCGTCTTTTTCTGCGATGTCTAACGTACGACGCAATTCGATCGGAATCACCACACGACCTAACTCATCCACTTTACGAACAATACCTGTAGATTTCATTGAACAATCTCCTCTCCATAAATAGTTTTGTGTCTTTTTCTATATGTTGTTTTTTTAGGTTTCATTCGTCAATATTCGACAAATTTCCTACAACCTAATCATATCAGCGTTTCCATTATACGTCAATCCTTTTATATGTAAAATTTAAAAAAAAATGTATTTTATTATTTTAAAAAAATATTATATATTGGATAATCGTTATTAAATAAACAATTAATTATTTTATATATATATATTAAAAAAATAAAAAGATTACCTTTATTATTTGAAATAATGTGTTTTCGTTCCTAATTTGCAATCATTTCTTCGTATTGGAAGCTTCTAAATAAAAGACAAACAACCAGATTGTTCGACAAAATTCAACTTTCCTTATATATAAAATAGTAAAGATGGATGTATATTTTTTAGAGAGAAGAGAAATAGATGTTTTTAGCAAAAAAATCATATAAAATATATGTAAGAAGCGGATCGCTCTCGTCCTTTGGGCGGGGGTTTTTCTATATTGAGGAGGGTGTACATATGGAGAAGAAAACATTTTATATTACAACACCAATTTATTATCCGAGCGGAAAGCTGCATATTGGCCATGCGTATACGACGGTAGCTGGGGATGCGATGGCTAGGTATAAACGCCTTCGCGGCTATGATGTGATGTATTTAACAGGGACGGACGAACACGGGCAAAAAATTCAGCGAAAAGCGGAGGAAAAAGGGGTAACGCCGCAAGCGTATGTTGACGAAATTGTCGCCGGGATTCAAGAGCTATGGAAAAAACTCGATATTTCATATGACGATTTTATTCGAACAACAGAAGACCGGCATAAAGAAGTAGTGGAGAAAATTTTTGCCCGTCTTGTTGAACAAGGCGATATTTATTTAGATGAATACGAAGGCTGGTATTGTACGCCTTGTGAATCGTTTTATACGGAGCGACAGCTTGTCGATGGAAATTGTCCAGATTGCGGTCGCTCGGTCGAAAAGGTGAAGGAAGAATCTTACTTCTTTAATATGAGCAAATATGTTGACCGTCTTCTTCAATATTATGAAGAAAATCCGGAGTTTATCCAGCCGGAATCGCGAAAAAACGAAATGATTAACAACTTCATTAAACCGGGATTAGAGGATTTGGCAGTATCGCGCACAACGTTTGACTGGGGAATTAAAGTACCAGGAGATCCAAAGCATGTCATTTACGTATGGATTGACGCATTATCCAATTATATTACGGCATTAGGCTATGGAACGGAAAATGATGAAAAGTTTTTGAAATATTGGCCGGCGGACGTGCATCTCGTCGGAAAAGAGATTGTTCGCTTCCATACGATTTATTGGCCGATTATGTTAATGGCATTAGATTTGCCGCTTCCAAAAAAAGTATTTGCCCATGGCTGGCTGCTTATGAAGGACGGAAAAATGTCCAAGTCGAAAGGAAATGTCGTCGATCCAGTAACGCTTATCGATCGTTATGGATTAGATGCGCTCCGCTATTATTTGTTACGGGAAGTTCCGTTCGGTTCAGATGGCGTTTTTACGCCGGAAGGCTTTGTCGAGCGGATCAATTACGATTTAGCGAACGATTTAGGGAACTTATTAAACCGGACAGTAGCGATGATTGAAAAATATTTTGCTGGCGTCATTCCGGTTTACGAAGGAGCGCAAACAGCATTTGACAATGAACTTGTCCATACGACGCAAGAAACGATAAAACAGTATGAAGAAGCGATGGAGAAAATTGAATTCTCGGTGGCGTTAGCGGCGGTGTGGCAATTAATTGGCCGCGCCAATAAATATATCGATGAAACGCAGCCGTGGGTTTTAGCGAAAGATGAAGCGAATCGAGGAAAATTGGCGTCCGTGATGACTCATTTAGCCGAGGCGCTCCGCCATATCGCGGTGTTGTTGCAGCCATTTTTAACACGGACACCAGAAAAAATTTTCCAACAACTTGGTGTGACGCAAGCAGAATTAAAAACGTGGGAAAGCTTATATACGTTCGGTCTCATCGAAGAAGGGACGAAAGTGGAAAAAGGGGAGCCGCTCTTCCCGCGGTTAGAGATTGAAACAGAGGTCGCGTATATTAAAGCGCAAATGCAAGGCGATAAACCAACGCCAGAGCAACCAAAAGAAACCGTTCCAGAAATCGCTATCGATGATTTTCTGAAAGTGGATTTACGGGTGGCGCAAGTGTTGCACGCGGAGCCGGTCAAAAACGCGAACAAACTATTGAAATTGCAGCTCGATCTTGGGTATGAAAAACGCCAAGTGATTTCTGGCATTGCCGAGTTTTACAAGCCGGAACAATTAATCGGGAAAAAAGTGATTTGCGTTGCCAACTTAAAGCCGGTGAAGTTGCGCGGCGAGTTGTCGCAAGGCATGATTTTAGCAGGAGAAGAAAACGGCGTGCTTTCACTCGCCACGGTCGATGAAAGCTTGCCGAATGGAACGAAAATTAAATAAAACGTAAAACGAAGAGGTGGGCGTGGAAAACGCGTGACACCTCTTTGTTGTCGTTTTGTAACGGAAATGTTAAGCTACTGTGATATATGTAATCTTCTCCTATGATACACTTAACAACGAAAAAGGGGTAGTGACGATGCTATTTGATACACATGCACATTTAAATGCGATGCAATATAGCGAAGATGTCGAAGAAGTGATTCAGCGGGCGCAACATGAAGGGGTGTCCTATATTGTCGTTGTTGGCTTTGACCGGCCAACGATTGCGCGCGCCATCGACCTAGCCGAACAACACGACTTTATTTATGCAGCGGTCGGCTGGCATCCGGTTGATGCGATTGATATGACGGATGAAGATTTGCATATGATCGAGCAACTGGCAGCACATCCGAAAGTGGTGGCGCTCGGAGAAATGGGATTAGATTATTACTGGGATAAATCGCCAAAAGATGTGCAAAAAGAAGTGTTTCGCAAACAAATTGCGTTAGCCAAAAAGGTGAAACTGCCGATCATTATACATAACCGTGAAGCAACAGCGGATATTTTAACGATTTTACAAGAAGAAAACGCGCAAGAAGTCGGCGGGATTATGCATTGTTTTACCGGAAGCTTCGAAGTGGCGAAACAATGCATCGAGATGAATTTTTACATCTCGTTTGGCGGGCCTGTAACGTTTAAAAATGCGAAAAAACCGAAAGAAGTCGCCAAAGAAATTCCGCTAGAACATTTGTTGATTGAAACAGATTGCCCTTATTTAACGCCACATCCGTTTCGCGGCAAACGGAATGAACCGAGCTACGTCAAATATGTGGCGGAGGCAATAGCTGAACTAAAAGGGATTTCATTTGAAGAAGTGGCATGGAAAACGTGTGAGAATGCAAAAAAATTGTTCGGCATTAATCGCTAAAAAAACGTGTCGCTTTTTTGGGAGACTTGTCTAACGATCACGATAAGAAAAAAAGTTCTACAAATTTAGCGTCGTGCATACGATAGAATGTCGACAAGTCTTCCTTTCCTTTCAAGGTTATTTTTTGCATAATAGAGTATACTTACGCGTAAAGGTGAGAGGGAGGAGAAAAAGGAGGTTTTTTAAACGTGTTGAACAATGTGAGGAGTTTGCTTTCTAGTTCGTTAAGGAAAAATTTAACGGTAACAGCCAGCGGTTTGATAGCGCTTTCAGCGACAACAGGATTTACGGGATATGAAGCGACAAAGGAGCATGTTACGGTCATAAAAAACGGGGAGAAGCAAGAAATTCGTACACACGCTAATACGGTAGCAGAAGTGCTAGAAGAGCTAGATATCCATCCTCGTCCGGAAGATTACATATTCCCTTCGGTCGATGCAACGGTAACGGATGATTTGCGAATTGTTTGGCAAGCGAGCAGGCGGGTTACTTTAACAGTGAACGGAATAAAAAAAGAAGTATGGACGACTGCTAAAAACGTAAAAGAGTTGCTAGCCGCCCAACATATCGCTGTAGGGCCGCATGATCGAGTCCTTCCGTCGCTTGATGCAGACGTGCAAAAAGGCATGAACATTTCGTTTGAAAAGGCGTTCCCGATTCAACTGAATGTCGGCGGTAAACAACAGCAAGTGTGGGCAACTTCGACTACTGTCGCTGACTTTTTAAAGCAGCACAACATCACGTTAAATGAACTTGACCGTGTAGAGCCATCGCTACATGAAAAAATAAAAGAAAATATGGTCGTAAAGGTTATCAAAGTTCAAAAAGTCACCGATGTAGTGGAAGAAGCAGTCGATTTCGCAGTCGTCACCCGCAAAGATGACCGGTTGCCGAAAGGGGAAAAACGAGTCATTAGTCCTGGTCAAAAAGGGATCGTATCGAAGCAATACGAAGTAGTGTTAGAAAATGGAAAAAAAGTATCACGAACGTTAGTGAAAACAAAAATATTGCAACAAAGCAAAGACCGGGTGGTAGTAGTCGGAACAAACGAAAATGCGCTCACATCGCGCAGCTCGTCGCAAGCAGCGCGGGAAATTTACGTAACGGCTACGGCGTATACAGCGTATTGCGGTGGATGTTCTGGGAGAACGAGCACGGGTATTAATTTACGTTCTAACCCGCATCTTAAAGTAATCGCGGTCGATCCGCGCATTATTCCGCTCGGTTCGAAAGTATATGTCGAAGGCTACGGCTACGCGATTGCAGCGGATACAGGGTCGGGGATTAACGGGTATGAAATCGATGTATTCTTCCCAGAAAAATCAGCTGCGTTTCGCTGGGGAGCAAGACGTGTGAAAGTGAGAATTATCGACTAAACGTACAGAGGGATTTTTTGCCCTCTGTTTTTTCGTTATAATGAAAGATGATTTTCTGCTTTATTAGACGAAAAAAGGAGAAAAAAGTTTCATCTGTTTTATGGGAACGATAAAAATATCAGCTTGTTATTAGAGGAAGGGAGGAAGTACAGAGTTTTCTGTACATTGGCTTTGAAAATTAAAGAAATCATTGTGGTGGAAGGAAAAGATGATACAGTTGCCATCCAGAGGGCGGTAGAAGCCGATACGATTGAAACAAACGGTTCGGCGATTAACGAAGAAACGATTGAACGGATTAAGCTTGCGAAAGAAACGCGAGGCGTCATTATTTTGACGGATCCTGATTTTCCAGGAGAAAAAATTCGGAAAACGATCGCCGAACGTGTTCCTGGCTGCAAACATGCGTTTTTGCCGAAACAGTTGGCCCTTTCCAAAAAAGGAAAAGGAGTCGGGGTCGAGTATGCGTCGGTTGAAGCGATTCGTCAAGCGCTTGAGCACGTATACGAAGAAGCAACCGAGTGGAAAGAGGAGATTACGTTAGATGATTTGATCGCGGCTGGTTTGGTCGGTGGTGCCCTAGCGAAAGCGCGGCGACAACGGTTAGGGCAACTGTTGAAAATCGGTTATACAAATGGCAAACAGCTACATAAGCGGCTACAAATGTTTCGCATTTCGAAAGCAGCTTTTCATGATGCGTTGCAGCAAGTGCTTCAGGAGGAGGAAGGAAATGACTAAAGATATTGCAACACCGGGGCGGACAAGAGAAATTTTAGAGAAATATGGGTTTTCATTTAAGAAAAGTTTAGGTCAAAACTTTTTAATTGATCTAAACATTTTGCGGCGAATTGTCGATTTTGCCGAACTTTCCAATGACACTGGCGTCATCGAAATCGGCCCCGGCATCGGTGCGCTCACTGAACAACTCGCCCGACGCGCGCAAAAAGTAGTGGCGTTTGAAATTGATCAACGTCTTTTGCCAATTTTAGCGGATACGCTGTCGCCGTATCCGAACGTTCGCATCATTCATCAAGATATATTGAAAGCGGACATTCGACGTGTAATGGATGAAGAATTTACAGAAGCCCATGATATTATGGTCGTAGCGAACTTACCGTATTACGTCACGACACCGATTATTATGAAGCTGTTGGAAGATCATTTGCCGATTCGCGGCATCGTAGTGATGTTGCAGAAAGAAGTGGCGGATCGCATTTCGGCACAGCCGGGTACGAAAGATTACGGCTCTTTATCGATTGCGATTCAATATTATACCGAGGCGGAAACAGTCATGACCGTTCCGCGAACTGTTTTTATGCCGCAACCGAATGTTGATTCGGCTGTTATTCGGTTGACGAAGCGGGAAAAACCAGCCGTTGATGTGATCGATGAATCGTTTTTCTTTCAAGTCGTGCGGGCAAGTTTTAGCCAGCGTCGAAAAACGATTTTAAATAATTTAACGAGCCAATTGCCGAATGGCAAGCAACGAAAAGAAACGATCGAGCGCGTATTAGCGGAGCTTCAGCTTGACCCGCGGCGGCGAGGGGAGACGTTGACGCTTGCGGAATTTGCTGCACTGAGCAACCGGTTAATGGACGTATTTAACGAAAAGGCCTAATTTTTAGGTCTTTTTCTTTTTTCTTCACTTCTTTTGAGCGTATGCATATTGTACTTAATAAATCGTATTGATTTTGGAGGGAACAAATGATGGAGATTAAAGTCGGAGATATAGTAGCAAGGAAGTCATACGAATGTGATTTATTGTTTCGTGTAGTCGATATTAAAGAGAAAAACGGGGAAAAAGAGGCGATTCTTTACGGGGAGGATGTACGGTTAATGGCCGATGCTCCGTTCGATGATTTACTGATTGTTGGTGAGGAAGAACGGCAAATGAGGGAGAAAAAACAAAAAGAATTAATCGAGCAATCGTATAAACTGTTCCGTCAAGATTACCATTTATTAAAACAAAAGACGGAATATCGAGCGACGGGAGGGTATCAAGCAGACAAAGATTTTTTTCACATTCCGGGGCGCGTCCTCCATCTAGACGGTGACCCTGTCTATTTGCGAAAATGTTTAGATCTATATGAACGGATTGGCGTTCCGGTTTACGGGGTGTATTGCGATGAAAAAGAGATGCCGGAAAAAGTCAGTGTACTTTTAGAGCAAGTCCGTCCCGATATTTTAGTCGTTACCGGTCATGATTCTTACTCAAAATCGAAAGGGAAAATAACAGATTTACGAGCGTACCGCCATTCAAAATATTTTGTGCAAACGGTGAAAGAGGCGAGAAAAAAAGTCCCTCATCTCGATCAGCTCGTGATTTTTGCTGGTGCGTGCCAATCGCATTTTGAATCGCTCATTCGCGCTGGCGCCAACTTTGCGAGTTCCCCTGCTCGCGTCAATATTCATGCGCTTGACCCGGTGTATATTGTGTCAAGAATCAGTTTTACTCCGTTTATCGAAACGGTGCATGTTTGGGATGTATTGCGTAACACGCTGACAGGAGAAAAAGGGTTAGGAGGTGTGGAAACGAAAGGGGTGTTGCGTACAGGGATGCCATTTCGTTTAATTCAACAGGAAGATTAGCGAGATCGCGACGACAAAAAATAGTCGGGCGATCTTTTCTGTTTTTATACATAATTTTTTACATACAGGTATACACTATATGCGGAAATGAGAAAAATGTAGAAGAGCTATTTTCGATGACGTAAAATCGTTGGTACACAAGGGATGGGAGAGAAGGAAAAAAACTTTTTCCCCCAATAAGACCTCATAAAATCAAGGGGGTAACCGACAA
>NZ_JAPSMC010000067.1 GCF_026847645.1 Anoxybacillus sp. J5B_2022 | reverse complement strand
GTTGTAAACTGGCATCGTATCCTCTCTCCTATTCTTTTAATCTCCCTTCACATATTTTACAATATTTCCAGCCTTTTTGGAATGGAAAAACGAATCTCTTTTTAGCACAACTTTCTTATCGAGCAAAAGGCGGCAAGTTATTTGTATCGCTTCAACCGCTCTTTTAGTGCCTCGACATCGATCTTCGGCTCAAGGACTGGAGGCGCTTCCCATTGTTTTTTACATTCTTCCAACCAATCAGGCACACACTCTTTCCGGATTGGCGCATCGCTTGCGATCGAGTGAAACTTCTTTCGTTTCCTCGCCTGCTTGATGTCATGAACAGTTTTATAACGCTTTTTCTGCCAGTCCGTTAGCACAGCATCGACATATTTCCATGAGGTGCTCCCATATTCCAGCGCGGTTTTCAGCGCTTCAAGCACAAGCGAGGCACCCATTTTCTCGATCCAGTCGTTCATTCGCTGTTTCACCTGTTCATTATAAGGGTAAAAATGATGTTGACGATAAAAAGAAAAGACATTCTTCTTTTCTATTTCATCTTTGTTATTAATAGATCTATTTATATTTATTCTCTGTTGTGTATTTAAGTTTCGTTGCTGCAACATATGTTTCTCAGGAGTTGATAAAGAAAGCAGCGCTAGACTTCCTATTTGCTTAGCATAGCCAGTCGGCGCACCATCTTGGCTACTTGCCCTGCCGTATAGAACGTCTACCTCGTCATTTTGACCATCTGCTCTGCCATGTTGCACGTCTACCTCTCCCATTTGCTTCATCGGCGTACGGTGTTGTTCGAGATGTTTTTGTTGATTATTTAGAACAATGTTTAGTTGATTCGTTCTATGTTGTTCCTTTTCCGCACGTTGTGGTTCTGTTTTCTCCATAAACGGCGTGGTTGCCGCGAATAGCGGTTCTTCTGTTAGCACAATATGTTGTTTTTGCAACTCCTCGTTATTCAGCCGATACGATTTCGTTTGGTCGACTTTATTTTTGTTAAAGTTGCCCGACTCGATGTACCCAAGCCGTTCGAGCTTACGAACGACACGGCGGAGCGTACTGACCGACCAAAACGGAAGGCGCTTTTGCCATTCCTCGTACGTCATCACGACCCACTCCCCGCCCGTTTCTTGCAGAAGCTGATAAAGATCGCAAAGAACAATGCTTTCATTCAACCCAATTTGGCAAGCAAGTTGACTCGAAATATACATCTTCTCACCCTCCAACGAAAATAGTTCTACCTTTTCTATCGCTGGAAAGGGTGGAAAAAGATAGATACCCAAAAAAATAAAGCCGCTCACCGTTTGTGAACCGCTTGCCTTCCATTCGTTTCATCTCTCCGCTAGCGTGCATCAAATAAAACTCGTTTGCCATTCCTATAGAAGCAATCATTCTATTCGTTTTCCTTAAAGAATAAGTTTTTCTAAATCGATGACAGCGCCAATATGCAAAAGACAATCAAGTCCTATAATCGCATCTAGCTCTACTCCGTACTCCATCGCACTAAATCCCATTGCAACAAATCCCGTTCCCCACTCCGCTAATTCGATAAATAGAATCGTTTTCTTCTGGAACGATTCCAATTGTTGCTGCTTGATCAACAGATACGATGGTTCCTGTTGAGCCGGTATCGATTAACGCTCTTTTTAACTCAATGGTTTTATTTTTATGGGTTAACTGCAATGTAGCGAGCAACATCCCTTCTTCGATACGAAGCTCTATCATCCTCGGCGCACTCCCGTCCATGTTCTTTCCACAATATTTGTTTCTTTGCGATTCGTATGAAGAACATACAATTCTCGATGAGGATTTTCCCTATGAAGATGTTTATACTCACTCATTGCGTTCATTGGATCCGAAAACGTTTCAATCGGGATTAATTTGTTTAAAACACGTTCGGTTTTCTCATTTGTATAGGCATCCACCGCCTCAATGAGCACCCAACGATTCGGAAAAGCATGAAAATTGTAAGTCTATTCCATTCGATTCGATATACTAGGCAACGGCCGGTGCGCATCTACCTTCACTTTTAATGTCCACCCGAGCAAACATCGCAATCCATCCATTGTTGTTATTCGCTGGAAGACAACTAATTCCTTTCTTCGTTTTAAGCAAACAAGCAGCCCACGTGTGTGAACTGCTTATTGCGACAAGTTGATTTTTTCATTTTTTTGTTTGCCTGTGCTAATGATGTGAATGTCGACGTTCACATCGGTCAGTTGATATGGAAAAAGGACTGTTTTCTTTCCAACGAGCTTCCAGCGGTCAAGCCAGCGGTTGACGCCAAGCACATCGGCGTGTATTTGCTGCCCTTGCCGGTATGCGTCCATAATCTCCGAAGCGATCACTTTTTCTGTCTTCTTTTCAATCGCTGAAAGTGAGGCACGGGCGACTTTTTCTGTCATAATGCCGCGGCCACGCACGTGAATCGCGACACCTTCCTTGCTTTTTTTCTTCACCGAAATGCGCAGCCCTTCGACCATAATCGATGCCAACGGCTCCCCATTTTCCATTACCGTTACTTGCGACTTCTCCATCTCTTTCTCTAGCCACCGCATCCCGAGCAAGTCTTCTAATGGAAGCCACCCTTTTAAGCGATGATTCATTAAAAAATGGGCGCCTGCGATTTTTAACATGCTTTTCTTTTCTTCATCCGATTGCCAATGCCCTTTCGAAAGCCCAAGTGACGGAATATAGGCCGTTTCGTTTGGCGTAGATGCTTCGGCGACATATTCAAAAAAGCGGAGCGGGCGAATGTAGGAACGCTGGCGATACAACTCATTCGGTTCGTGCAAAATATTCGTCAACGCCGGCAGTTTAAAAAACGATTTAGCAAGAAAAATGGCCTCGACGTTTTCCCTTGTACTAAATAGCCAAATATTATAGCGAATTTCCCGATAGCGGCTCACAAAATCGAGCGATTGCTTTAAGCGATATTTCAGCACATTTTCCGACAACACAATCGCGGAAATATGTCCCCAAAATAGTCGTTGTTGCGCATCTTCCGCTAATGTGTCAATCGCATCTTGCACCGTTTTCCCTTCGCTTTTTCCCACCCAAATCGGCGGCGAGATTTCTGGCGTGCTCCCTTCTTGTTTAGCGATATTCGAAAAATCAAGAATTTGCGTAAACACAGAAAACGTATTTTTCTTTTTATTAAAATCAATGCCGATTGCGGTGACGTAACGAATGTCTTGGATTTCTTTAATGTTCCAACAGCCGCTTAACATACTGACAATAATGAATAAAATAATACTTCGTTTCATCGTTCCGTCTCCCCTTGTTTTTTCGTCCGTAAAAACTTCGGGCGGGAATCAGACACGTGTGCGGTCGGCTTCAATAACGAACGGAGCGCCTCTTTCCACGTTAATCCGTACGAACTAAGCAGCACTAAGTACGGAACACCAAACGACCGAAGTCTTGCTAAATAAACGACAATGAGAAAAAACGAAGAAAAGAACCCAAACAATCCTAACGATGCCGATAATAATAAACAGCCCATCCTTAATAACGTGACCGAACCGCCGAGCGCTTGGTTGCTAATTGTATAGCTCGCTAACGTCGAGAGCGCGACAATGACAACGACCGACGGGGAAATAAACCCTGCTCGAATCGCCGCATCCCCGATAATCAACCCGCCAACGACCGTTAACGTTTGCCCGATCGACGACGGCAAACGCGCCCCTGCCTCGCGAAACAATTCAAGCAGCGTAAACACAACGATAATTTCCATCGGTGCTGGAAACGGTAGCCCAAGGCGTGCCAGTGTCACCGTCGCTAATAATGGAAACGGAATTTGGTCTTGGTGGTACGAAATTAGCGCTGTCCAAAAACCTGGTAAAAATACGGCGGTTAATAGCCCCATTAACCGAAAAAAACGGCTAAACGAAACGACATAGTACGGAAAATGGAGATCTTCCGGTGACTTTAATAAAAACGATAAATTCGCCGGACCGATAATCGCCGTCGGGTTGCCGTCCACTAAAATCGCAAACCTTCCTTTTAGTAAAGACGCCACGACAAAATCTGGGCGCGTCGAATCGGCAACCATCGGAACGATCACGCTCGGTGTGTCTTCAATTAAACTTTCGAGCTGCGTCGCGGAATAAATGCCGTCAAACTGTACTTGTTCTAAGCGGCGAATGACTTCTTGCAATAGCTGTTCATTGATCACGTCTTCTAAATATACTAGCGCCACTGCCGTTTTCGTCTCCACCCCAAGAATAAACGTTTTGTCGCATAAATTCGCCGTTTTTAACCGCTTACGCAATAGCGCGATATTCGTTTGTAAATCTTCGACAAACCCTTCGCGCGGCCCGCGAATCGCAATTTCTGAGTGCGATTCTTCCACAGACCGGCTCGGTTTCTTTGCAATGTCAATGAACAGAAACGCCGGTTGCTCAAACGAACAAAAGAGAAGAAAACCGTCTAACACTTTTTCCACTATTTCTTGCATCGTTGCCGTTTCGGGAAGCGTTGTACACGGAACAGACGCTAACTCGTGCGGCGGTAAAGTTAAATAGTGATACAACATCCGCTTATCGACGACCGACGCGCAATAAATCGCGAGAAATTCGCCAATTTCTTTCGTATGAATATCGCTATATTTGGCAAAAAAGTGAAGCAGTTCGTCACGGCTATGTTTCATCGTTCATCCCCCTCCTCGTCAACCATCCGACCAATAATGACAGCCCCAGGAAAAAACAAAGAGAAGCTGGAAAATAGACGTGCTTAATGAGTGCATAAAAGGTCGCATCGCCCACCCGAAACAGTGAAACACCAATTAATAAGGCACAAACGATGCGCTTCCCCCACGTTTTCGTTTTGTGCGAAAGCGGAAAAAGGTCAGCGATGACGTATAACAAAAGCGAGAGGCGAATGAGTGCCCCAGAAAGCCATTGATAAATTGAAAAAAAATCGACGTGGGAAATGTATTTGCCGATTTGCAATAGCCGCCACTGCTCATACGCAGGATAGCGCTGATGGCTCGCTTCGGACACGCCAAAAATCGTAATGCTTCCAATCAATGGACCAAGCGTTAACCCGACAAGCAAAAAGCCTAATAGTCCCATTTGTTTTAACCGAATCGGCGGCGAGATGCGGTGCTGAAGAAAAACGAGCAACCCCATTTCGACAAGACCGCCGCTGATATAAACAATCCCGCGAGCCATCCGCGAATACCCGTGTTCAAATAGCGGAAATAGGCGCGAATAATCTTTATACATAAAATTCGCGGACATGACAAAAAAACCGAGAACAATGACAAAAAATAAAAACACTCCTCCAGAAATAGCTAGCGACTGAATATTTGCCGACGCATAGTAGCTAATCGCGACAAACAAAAGCGCTAATATAAAAAGCGGCGTTTGCGGAAAATACGACGTAATCGTCCAGTTAAGCGTATCTTTTAACGTCACCCACATCGCAAAAAATAAAAAAATGGCGATGCCAAATGACAAACAGCGAGCTACTCCCCTGCCGAAGCGAGCGCTCATCCAAAGATACAGCGATTGCCCGTTCATCTTTTTCATCACCGAATAAAGAAAATAAATCCAAATGCTATAAAGCATGGCGGCAGCGAAAACAGACATCCACGCATCGCGCCCCGCTACTTCTAATAGCACCGGAATGACCATGACGTGATTGACAAGCCCTGTGCTTAACATGACTAAAATAATCACTTGTTTGGCGGTAATTTGTTCATCGTTCATCGCTATCAATCCCGTTCTCTTATTCTCGGTTTTATTGTTTTCCTAGCCATGAAAAAGTATTCCTTATAAACAAAAAACACCACCCTTACCGGGTGATGTCGAAAAATAAGCAATGGTACGTGGCGCGAATCGTGCCGTCTTCGGAAAAGCGCTGTTCGTATTCGCGCACGAGCGTTTTAAACACGGACGGGCGTTGACAATAGCGGCCGGTTGTGCTATTTGTCGCGCCGATATGGCGAAGCGATAAGAAAAAGTCACGGACGGACGGGAAGCGCTCGACGATAAACGTTTCGCTGCCGAAAACGGGCGCATTCGTCGCCCGCTCGCAACAAGCAAGCCACTCGCCAAGCGTCGGAAACGACGGACCGATGCGAACATTGTCCATGAGGTGATGTGCGTTTAGCGCCGCTTGAAACGATGTGTGCAGTTCATAAAACGTGCGGGCACCAAACGTCGAAAAAAGCAGCTGTCCGCCTGCATGTAATGAAGAAAAAAGCCGTGCCATCGTTCGCTCTGCTTCATTGAACCATTGAAACGTCGCATTCGAAATAATTAGGTCGTATCGCTCGGTCAGTTCCATCGTTTCGATATCGGCACATCGCCAAACGATATCGTCCCCAAGGCGCGCTTTCGCTACCGCAATCATTCCCTCGGCAATATCGACCGCTGTGAGGTGAGCGGCTGGAAATGCGCGGCGCAGTTTTTCCGTCAAATGTCCGGTACCGCAGCCGATTTCAAGAATCGTTGCAGGCTGAACGGCGATGCGACGCATCAGTTCTGCTGCCATTGTTTTTTGCACGCTCGCAAACTGATCGTACGTTTTCGCTCGTTCGCTAAACCGTTTTTGTACTAGTTGTTTGTCAATCATTTCCTTCACCTACCAACGTTCGAATCGAATGTACGCACTCGTTCGTCTTTGTCAAAAACGGTACATGTCCGGTATTGTTAAAAAGCACAAGTTCGGCATGCGGGATATGGTTGGCGATATAGCGCGCCGCTTCCGGCGGGCAAATCGCATCGTTTTCTCCGTGCAAAAGAAGCACTGGCATGTGCAATTGTGAAAGCCACGGACGCGCATCCGCCGTCAATAAATAATCAAGACCAATCACAAGTTCTGCCGGACGATCGCGATGAACAAACGCGGATATGTCGACGTTCTCCCCTTCCGCCCATAACGATGCTAAAAATGAGGCAATCGTTTCCTCCGGATGGCGCTGCAGCTGTTTCTTCATCCGCTCGACGATGCGCGGATGCCAGCCGGACATATAGCCGTCATCGGTCACAAACCGGCTCGTGCCGCCGATAAGGACGAGTCCGGTGACGCGATTGGGAAGTGCATGCGCCATTTCTAATGCCACCAATGCACCGAGTGACCAGCCGATGACAAGCGACGGTGCCGAAAGCGCCTGTTCCGCTCGCTTTCGGAAGCAATCGACCGTTTCAATCGCCTCCCATTCAACGACTGTACATGTTGTTGGCGCCAGCGCCTCTACAAGTGGCGAAAAAATCGCTCCCTTCATCCCCCAGCCTGGAAAGCAAACGGTATTCATGGGATCACCTTCATTTCTTTTCCGACTGCTGCAATTTCAGCAAGCGCCCAATCAAGCTGCTCTTTCGTCATCGTTGCCATTAGCGAAAAGCGAATGCGGGCAGTACCTTCTGGAACCGTCGGCGGACGAATCGCCACCGCAGCAATCCCCCGTTCTTGCAAGTGACGGCTGAATTGCACAGCCCGTTCGTTATCACCGACGATGACAGGCACGATTTGTGTGATGCTTGGACCAGTATCGAAACCGAGCACTTGAAGGCGAGTGCGAAAATAGAAGCTTAATTGCTGAAGCTGTTTGCGCCGTTCGTGCGCTTCTTGGGCGATGGCAATCGCCGCGCGAATCGCCCCGAGCGCCGCTGGCGGAAGCGCCGTCGTAAAAATGAGAGAACGCATATGGTTAATTAAATAGTCGATGAGCACTTTTTTTCCTACCACATACGCTCCGAACGCCCCGAGCGCTTTACTGAAGGTGCCCATTTGAATATCAACTTGCTCGGCGATGCCAAGATGGTGGGCAAGCCCTTCGCCTTTTTCGCTGTAAAGGCCGCTCGAGTGCGCTTCATCGATCATGAGAAGCGCTCCGTATTTTTCTTTTAGACGGACGAGTTCACCTAGTGGTGCGATGTCTCCATCCATGCTAAAAACCGTATCCGTAACAATGATTTTGCGTTTTTGCTTATCCGTTTTTCGCAAAAGTGCTTCCAAATGATCGATGTCGTTATGGCGATACCGTTTCACTTCCGCGCGGCTTAAAATCGCGCCGTCGATGATGCTGGCATGGTTCCATTTGTCGCTGAAAATGACGTCGTCCCGCCCCGCTATCGCCGAAAGAATGCCGACGTTAGCCGTATAGCCGCTATTGACGATAAGCGCCGCTTCGCTTCCCTTCCACTCGGCTAGTGCGGCTTCGGCTTCCGTATATAGCGAAAAATTGCCGACGATTAAACGTGAGGCGGTCGCTCCAGCTCCGTATGTTTTCGCTGCACGAATGCTTGCTTCGATGAGACGCTCATCGTTTGCTAGCCCTAAATAGTTGTTTGACGCTAAATTCAGTAATTTTTTTCCATTCACCCAAACAAAACAGCCGTCCGAATCTGCCTCATAAAGCGTTCGTTTTTGCGCCTTTTCGGCTAATTCGTCTAACTGTGCGTGAAAGTTATGCCACAAACGCCCTCTCCCCTTTTTGTTAACCAAATATAACGAAAAGTTTACAAATATCGTATCATAGACCGTTCCCCGCAACAACGGTTTTTTCAAATTCCATGTTTGAATTGAGCGGTTTGTCCATACCACCAGTCGCTACGTTGCATTTATTATTACGGAAAGGAGGGGAAGATGATGAATTTTAGCCACGAAGCTCGCCACTTAGTGGGACATACGGTGAGAGTCATTAGGATTCCAGAGATTTTTTTCGAAAAATATACCGATTTGATTGAATACCGTTCGTGGACATGGTGGTATTCATTTTTCACCATCTTTTTCCTTTCATTTTTCGTTCGCATGATTATGCTTGTTGTGAACAAAAAAGTCGGCAACGGTAAAGGCAAATGATGTATAATAAAAATCGAGAACTAGGAAAGGAGGGAGAGTGTGTGGAAAAAATTACAAACGAAATGATTTGGCAAGCGGTGAAAGAACTCGCGGACCAGCTGAGACGTCATTCCGAAGAAACAAACCGGCGTTTTGCGCAAATCGACCAACGCTTTGAGCAAATCGACCGGCGCTTTGAACAAATCGATGAGCAGTTTGCGCACATCAATCAGCGGTTTGAACAAATCGACGAGCAGTTTGCACAAACGAAACAGCAATTAGCAGAAATGAGAGAGCAATTAGACGAGTTTGGGCAAAAAATCGTGCAGATGGACAAGCAGCTTACCGATGTCGCCAACGGCCAAAAAATTCTCGTCGAAGAACTGTTTGACAACAAAAAAGAATTGAAGCGAGTCAAAACGGTGCTAAATATGTATTGATTTCCCCAGCGCACATCGCCGCATGAATCTCCACTGGACAAAACACCACTTTTTCGCGCTTTGGGAAAGTTTTTTCACGACGGTTCTACTCCCACCTTCGGTTAAGGTGGGAGTTTTTCACATAAAACGACCATGCACCTCCTCACTTGCTAAGTGCACGGTCGTTCGGGGTTGCCGCTAAGAGCGGCAAGAAAAGGATGCTCTATTAGGAAACTGGGGCAATATGTGGACGTGAGCCTTTTCGTTTATTCCAAAATTGCTGCCAATGTTTTCGGACGTATGGAAGAACCCAATGGTCAAGCCCAAATTTACCTGCATTCGCGCCAGCGACAAGAATAAATACCGTTAATAATACCATTTGCGGGTTGGTGCTTGTTGTCCCAGAGAACATAAACGCAAAGTTCATGACAGCGCCCATCAGTGCAGAGAATGTTGTAAATACGCCAAGAATAAGTGCAATACCGACTAATGTTTCTCCCCACGGGACTAAGAAGTTGAAAAAGCCGACGTTTGGTAATGCCACGTGTTCGATAAAGGACGCCCACCAACTTTGTACGGCTGGATGTTCGCCTGTTGCTTTTCCAAGCGCCCCTTTCAAAAAGCCTGTCGCATCAAACCCACCGGTCAACTTCTGCCATCCTGCGGTTACCCATTCGTAGCCGAGATACAAACGGAACAACGTTAAAACGGCAGCTGCACTCACATGTTCACGCAACCATTTTACTACCATGTTCCATCTCCCCTTTAGTAATAGTTTCCTTACACTTATATAATACCACTTTTTTCTAAAAACGAGATGTGTTTGATCACTATTTCACATTTCCTTCACAAAACTTTGGCAAATCCATGAACGAATTAGAAAAAATCCCCTTAACTTCTACCCGCCCATTCCTTATAATAGGATAATAGGTGTAGAACATTCCATCAGTAACGAGAGAAGAGGGATGAAAGTACTAGGAGAAAACACTCACAGTCTATACAAACAATTCATCGATTCATTGCCTGACGGTTTGCTTATTCACCAAAGCGGATGCATCGCGTATATGAACCGAAAAGGGCTTGAACTCATTCGCGCTGAGCATGAAACAGACGTGATCGGAAAACGGGTGAGCAACTTTTTCGCGGATACTGCTCTCATCAATGGAGAAGAGTTTCACGCACAGACGCTTATCACCATTGCGGATGAAGCGCTATACAAGGCGAAACAAAGCGGTCGAAACCGTGTCGGAACGTCGTTTCGGTAAAAACCGGCAACAAGCGCCTGCCGGTTTTTTGTATGATTCCACCCATTTTTTACCTTATACAAGGTTGATATACTGAAGTTTTTGTGAGAAAATGAAAGGTAATGTTAGAGCGAATAGAAGGTGGAAAACTTGAGGGCACAAAAAATGAAAACGGACACATGCGTTTCATCTGGTCTTTGCCCGAAATTTGAAGCGGCGATGAAATTGCTCAGCAAACGTTGGATCGGGCTCATTATTAGCCAGCTTTTAGAAGGGAAGCGGCGCTTCTCCGAAATTGAATCCTCATTGCCTATTAGCGGGAAATTATTGTCTGAACGATTGAAAGAGTTAGAAGAAGCGGGAATCGTGGAACGGAACGTCTATCCAGAAACGCCGGTGCGCATTGAATACGTCTTAACCGAAAAAGGCGAAGCATTGCATCCAGTTATCGAAGCGATCGAACAATGGGCAAAAGTATGGGCGGATGGCGATCGCTAAAAACGCCTTCGTTGTCCACTCGATTGATCCATGATATGATCATAAATGGTAAAAAAGGAATTAGGAGGAAAAAAGGATGGCAACGTTGGAACAAAAGCTAGACAAGTATGCCGCATTAGCTGTCCATACAGGGGTGAACATCCAGCCAGGACAGACACTCGTTGTAAACGCACCGCTTGAAGCAGCAGTGCTCGTCCGCAAAATCGCAAAAAAAGCGTACGAAGCAGGCGCCAAACACGTGTATGTCGAGTGGAATGATGAAGACTTGACATACATTAAATATAAACATGCGCCGGATGAAGCATTTTCGGAATATCCGCTATGGCGCGCGCAAGGAATGGAGCAGCTTGCGCAAGAAGGCGCGGCGTTTTTATCGATTTATTCTCCAAACCCTGACTTATTGAAAGATGTTGATCCGAAGCGGATTGCGACGTTTGCGAAAACATCGTCGGAAGCGCTGCGAAATTACCGAAGTGCGTTAATGGCGGACCAAAACTGCTGGTCGATTATTTCGGTGCCGACACCGGCATGGGCGAAAAAAATCTTCCCGCATCTATCGGAACAAGAAGCAATCGATAAGTTATGGGACGTCATTTTTACGGTCACGCGCGTTCATGAAGAAGATCCGATCCAAGCATGGGAAGAACATAATGAACGACTTGCGAAAATGGTCGAGCATTTAAACGGTAAACAATATAAGCAACTGATTTATGAGGCGCCAGGAACGAATTTAACGATCGAGCTTGTCGAAAATCACGTATGGCATGGCGGAGCGGCAATAAGCCAAGGTGGAGTTCGTTTTAACCCGAACATCCCAACGGAAGAAGTGTTTACGATGCCACATAAAGACGGCGTCAACGGCACGGTGCGCAACACGAAGCCGTTGAATTATGGCGGTAACCTTATTGACGGATTTACGCTTACGTTTAAAGACGGCAAAGTAGTAGAATTTACAGCAGAAACCGGATACGAAACGCTGAAGCATTTGCTTGACACGGACGAAGGCGCACGACATTTAGGAGAAGTAGCGTTGGTGCCGCACCGCTCACCGATTTCTCAATCGAATTTGATTTTCTACAACACGCTATTTGATGAAAATGCCGCTTGCCATCTCGCGCTTGGCAAAGCTTATCCGACAAATATAGAAGATGGGGCGACGATGACAAAAGAAGAGTTGGCTGCACGCGGCGTGAACGACAGCTTAATTCATGAAGATTTTATGATCGGCTCAGCGGAATTGAACATCGACGGCGTCACAAAAGACGGCAAGCGCGAACCGATTTTCCGCAACGGGAATTGGGCGTTTACATTATAAGGCTGGTTATGCAACCAGCCTTTTCTTCCATAAAAAACAAAAAACCATTGCAACTAAGGGCTTTACGTCCCAGGAGAGATTCGAACTCCCGACTCGACTCCGTTCGTTTCCTTCTCCTCGTTCCCTGCAACACCTTGCTTTCTCTCCGTATGTTGCGCCGTCCCTCCCTCTTCTCGCCTATTCACAGAAGCCGGGTGCGTCGGGACGACTCGCAGCAAATTCACAGATGTTTCGCTCGTTGTTGTCGAGCCGTAATTTAGTATTATCGATTTACTCATTTTCTGCCTCGCATTGCGTTTGTCGCTTTTCACCTGTTGCCTCTTCCTCTGCTAGCTTATTCGAAGAAGATGGGTGCGTCGAGGCTACTCGCAGCGGATTCATGGACGTTTCGCTCGTTGCTCTATCCTCCTGAGCTACTGGGACACGATATAAAAACATATTTTCTTTTCTACCCTACCCCTCCCCACTCTCGGCGCACTATTCAAGCAGGCGCTCGAGTGGGGGCACTTCCCACCGTAGCCCTGTCAACCTTGCGTGAGTCTGTTCAAGGCATTAA
This sequence comes from Anoxybacillus sp. J5B_2022, assembly GCF_026847645.1. GTDB lineage: Bacteria > Bacillota > Bacilli > Bacillales > Anoxybacillaceae > Anoxybacteroides. Next base: position 1,663 of record NZ_JAPSMC010000067.1, on the reverse strand, counting down.
AAAAGGCCCTTTTCGGGCCAAACTCTTATACGTCCCAGGAGAGATTCGAACTCCCGACCGACGGCTTAGAAGGCCGCTGCTCTATCCTGCTGAGCTACTGGGACACGACATAAAAAATACATTTCCTTTTTTATTCTATCCCGCCCCACTCTCGGTATGCTAATTCAAGCAGTGGCTCGAGTGGTGCGCTGATGCTTCCCTCCGTAGCCTATTCAGACGTGCTGAGCTACTGGGACACGATACTAAAAATCAACACTGTTCTGCATTATCATTTATGATTCTGCTCGGCTGTGCCTCTTCCTCTACTAGCTTATTCGAGGAGGATGGATGCGTCGAGGCAACTCGTAGCTATTTCTCTGATGCATCGCTCGTCGCTACTGGGACATGATAGTGGGATAAGCGGGTGATGGGAATCGAACCCACGACGCCAGCTTGGGAAGCTGGAGTTTTACCATTAAACTACACCCGCATGAATCAAACGCCGAAGGCGGCACCCGGATTCGAACCGGGGGTGAAGGTTTTGCAGACCTCTGCCTTACCACTTGGCTATGCCGCCGAGAGAGCGGAAGACGGGGCTCGAACCCGCGACCCCCACCTTGGCAAGGTGGTGTTCTACCGCTGAACTACTTCCGCATATGGCTGGGGTAGCTGGATTCGAACCAACGCATCACGGAGTCAAAGTCCGTTGCCTTACCGCTTGGCTATACCCCAACGAAGGGCGACTAGTGGGAATCGAACCCACGCATGCCAGAGCCACAATCTGGTGCGTTAACCACTTCGCCATAGCCGCCATGAACAGGGGCAGTAGGAATCGAACCCACACCGGAGGTTTTGGAGACCTCTGTTCTACCATTAAACTATGCCCCTAAATGGTGGAGGGGGACGGATTCGAACCGCCGAACCCACAGGGAGCGGATTTACAGTCCGCCGCGTTTGGCCACTTCGCTACCCCTCCAAAAAAAAGATGGCTCGAGACGGAATCGAACCGCCGACACAAGGATTTTCAGTCCTTTGCTCTACCGACTGAGCTATCGAGCCGTAATATAGTATTGACTGTTTACTTATTTTCTGCGTCGCATTGCTGTTTACCACTTACCGACTGTGCCTCTTCCTCTGCTCGCTTATTCGAGGATGAGGTTTGGGCATTTATTATGTACGAAACGATGAAAATATGTATGGCGGAGGAAGAGGGATTCGAACCCCCGCGGGCTGTTACACCCCTATCGGTTTTCGAAACCGACCCCTTCAGCCAGGCTTGGGTATTCCTCCGCGAAGTGGAGCCTATCGGGATCGAACCGATGACCTCCTGCGTGCAAAGCAGGCGCTCTCCCAGCTGAGCTAAGGCCCCAAGATAAAATGGTCGGGAAGACAGGATTTGAACCTGCGACCTCATGGACCCGAACCATGTGCTCTACCAAGCTGAGCTACTTCCCGATTCTGAGTCATCATGCACGGTCTATGCTGGAGCGGAAGACGGGACTCGAACCCGCGACCCCCACCTTGGCAAGGTGGTGTTCTACCACTGAACTACTTCCGCGTTCATAAAAACGGTGAGCAAGTATTATTATAATGAAACGTATCGGATTGTCAATATTATAATGAACATGAATTTACATTTTGGCAAACTAACTCAAACTAATCAAGCGACGGTTTTAATTATATA
>NZ_JAPSMC010000066.1 GCF_026847645.1 Anoxybacillus sp. J5B_2022 | reverse complement strand
ACGGAGAAATAATTTGCGTAATGCCGAGTGTTTCTTTCTCGTTTTCTAATTGTTGAATCGCTTTTTCAGCTTCTTTCCAATCGTTGTCGGTCAGTTTTCCGTTCCGATGAAAGACGAGGGCAACGCTCGTTTCGTTTCCTTTTTGTTCTTTTTGCTGCACTTCTTTTAAAATGTCGATGGCTAAAGAAGAAGAATAGCCTTTTGGAACGGTGATTTGCCCTTTTTCGCGCACAAGGTCGGCCATGTTTGGTGCCGTCATCGCTAGCACTACGACGGCTGCGATCCAAGCGAGCAAAACGAACCATTTTCCTTTCACGATCGCTCTCATTTCATTTCCTCCAGATTTTGCAAAATATTCGCTAACTTTTCGTACGTTTGAATAAATGATTCAATTTCTTCTTCGGAAAATTGCGTAATCAGCGATTCGACCAAGTGATGAATTTTTGTTTCTGTTTCCGCTAGCCACGCTTTTCCTTTTTCCGTTAGCGATAAATAAATGACACGCCGGTCGATGTCGTCGCGAAGACGCTGAATCATTTCTTTTTCGACTAGCCGATTCGTCATCGCCGTAATCGCACTTTTATTGACGGCAAACACTGCCGCCAATTCGCTCGATGTACAAACGTTTCATTTGCTCATATAGCGAAGCAAGTAATATTGGTCGTTCGTCATCTCATCCAGTTCACACTTTACAAGCGCTGCTGCTTTTTTATTGACAAGAAACGAAACAGACAAATACCGCTCAATTAACTCATGCACGTTGCTATGCAAACAACCACCTCTTTCGATATAGTTCAACTATTTAACTATTAAATAATATAACTATTATAGAGAAAATCGTCAACGATTAAATCACGTGGTAATAAGGAAAAACAAGGATATGCAATGAAGCTAGAGTATACGTATGCCAATTTTCAATGGAACGGGCATTGGGAGCTCACCCACGGAAAAGCTTCCCTTCACCAACATGGGTTGTCGGGATCATTCGACAGGTGACGCATCAACAACAAGAGCGGGCATCGACACCCGCTCTCGTTTACAACCATTGCTCTAGTTTTTTGCTTGTTCCGTCTTTTTTCGCCATTTGTTTCATATATATCAAATCCAGTCGCTCTTTATGAAGAAGAAACATTCTTTTTGCCCATTCACAATCAGAATTCGATTTCCAATGCACACATGCTCGCAAGCGATCTAATATAATGTCTTCAATTCCGATGACATATACATGCAACCCATCTTCTAACTTCAACTCAATTACTTTATCATCATCAGCGTCTTCTAACATATCATTTGGGATTTCCACACTAACAAACAATTCATCATGATACCAATGTCTTCCTGACGGAGTGAAACCAAGTTGACGAAGCAATTGTCCCGCTTTTTCACGATCACTAACAATTAAATCGATGTCTACGGTCGTGTAATCTCCACGCGTATATATTTCAACCGCAAGCCCGCCAACAATAATCGGACGTATGCGATGTGGCTCCAACAGCTTCGTTAAAATGGCTGTAACTTGAACCATTTTTTCAAACGATGTTTTCGTTCGAAGCGACTGAAGTTTTTCTTTCGCCTCTTTAATCGAATTCATAATACCACACTCGTTCGTTCAAATATTTAATTTTTCCTTCTTGCTCCGCTTTTTTCCATCGTTTTATGCATAATTCATCTAATATACGCATTTCCTCTTTGTCGCGTGGACGTAAACGTACATGTTGCTCTCTTCCATCTTTTAATATATCTCGTTCCACACTTCCTTTGCGTGAAAAAATCCAATCGTTTAGTTCAGACATATTCATTTTTCTCACTTCGTTTCACTCCAACAACTATTTTTCACATTATATCACAAAAGAGCGGGCATGATCCCGCTCTTATTTTATAAATGGCCACCAGTTGGCCCGCCCAAACGTTTTCGCCATTATTGGAATAAATAACGGCAAAACAACAAGGGCGTATAAAAATAACCCTGTTAAAATAATCGTTGCAATTTGTAATAGCGACAAAACCCCGGACGGATACATCGCCGCAAACGTTCCTCCTAAAATAACAGCAGCAGAAATAATGACCGTTCCCATATGGCGCATCGCTTCAAGCATCGCTTCTTGCACCGTTTTGTCACGGTATTCGTTAAAGCGGTCCATTAAGAAAATGCTGTAGTCAATACCGAGCGCCATTAAAATGACGAATGCGAAAAACGGAACAGCCCAGTTTATCCCTTCGTATCCGAGCACATCGACAAACACAAGTTCAGTAAACGCCATCGATGTATAATATGTTAAAATTAGGGATAACATTAAATACGCTGGCATAATAAACGAACGAAGAAGAACAATTAAAATGATGGAAATTCCTGCAAGCATAAATATAGATGTTCGGGCATAATCAGCGGCAGAAATGTCGCGCAAATCGGAATATATGCTTGTTACGCCACCAACGCCTACTTTCGCATGCTCAAGTTTTGTGCCATTCACCGCCCGAGCGATCGCTTCTTTCACTTCTGCGATTTTTTTCATCGTCGTCGTTTCATACGGATTGGATGAAAAGACAACATCAAACGTTATAACTTTTCCATCTTTCGACATATATTCTTCCTTCGCTTGGGCAAATTCCTTGCTCGTCAACAATTGTGGCGGCATATACCATCCCGCCATTTCTTCATCTGGCGCATTCGCTAAGTCAGAAACGTACTGTTTTGCGGACTGTAATCCATTTTCTACTTGTCGCAATCCATTGACACTTTGATTTAGTCCTGAAATGAGTTGATCCATTTGGTTGTTCAGTTGCGAAAAGCCAGCTAATAGCTGCTGTTGACCTTCGTTCACCTTCGCTAATCCATTTGTCACTTCTGGCAATCGTTGCACGATTTGCCCTTGACCATCCGCTGCTTGCTCTAATCCAGAACGAAGCTTTCCAAGTCCAGAGATCACTTCATCCATTCCAGTAATAAGCGCTTGCTGTCCGTTTGTTATTGTCGCAAATGATTCATTTGCTTGTTGTAAACCACGTTGAACATTTTGTAACGCGTCGTTCACTTGAACAAGTGCATCAGATAACGTATTCATTTGTGCGCTCATCTGTTGAACAGCTTGCTTTACATGTGCATACTCCGCATCTTCACGCAAGCCCGTATGACGGTCTTCAATACGATTCAACGACTGAGAAAGAAGCGGCAACTGTTGGGAAATAGTGCGCAATCCCCCTTCGATTTGTTCGTATTGTTCGCTCAACTGACGTAGTCCACCAGTTGCTTGTTCATATCCTTTTCGCAACTCGTTTGCCCCATCATGCAGCTTTTTCATATTCGCTTGTATCGTTTGCAATCCTTTTTCAAGATCAGCCGCACCAACCGCTCCGCTTCGCACCCCATCTTCGAGCTGCTTCAATGCTTGTTGTAAATCAGTCATTCCCGTTTTCAATTTTGACGTTCCGTTGACGAGCTCGCGAATACCTCCGGTCGCTTGCTCTAGCTTCGGAGCTGACTTTGCCATTTCGCTGCTCGCTTCACTTAAACCGGAACGAATTTGCCCGATGCCGTCCGCCCCTTTTCCAAGTCCATCTTTTAACTGTTCCGCTTGCTTTGTCACAAACAATTGATCGATCGGCTCTCCAAGCGGGCGAGTTACTGAACGAACAGCTTCCACGCCATCAATATTTGCCACTTCGCGACTAATTTTTTCAATCAAGTAGTAATATTGTTCATCATCCATCGCTTCATCATTTTTCATGACGATTTTCGTCGGCATCGCTTCCCCTTCACTAAAGTGGGCTGAAATGATGTTAAATGCTTTAACAGACGCGTAACGATCTCCGATTTCCGCCATCGAATTAAAAGAAAGTTTGCCATCGTACGTCAATAAAATCGGCAATGTCATAACTGCCACGATCGCAAGCGCCCATAACGGACGAGCGAAAGAAAAACGACCTGCCACATCCCATAATTTGCTCGGTTTATGTTCAAGAGCTCCTTTCATCGGCCAAAAGAGCTTTTCACCAAGTGTAGCCATAAAAAACGGCACAAGCGTAACAAGGGCAACAAGCAACACAACGACACCGACCGCTACGGCTGATGCAGACTGATACAGTTTAAACGTCGATAAGCCGATGGACGCAAATCCGATCATGACCGCTAATCCGCTGAAAATAACCGTTTTTCCTGCTGTTTTATACGTGGCGATAATCGCTTCAGTTCGATCTTCCCGCTTCGCTAACTCTTCTTTAAAGCGACTAAGCAATAAAATGCAATAGTCTGTGCCAATTCCGAATAAAACGGCAACTAAAAACGTTTGTGTAAACGTAGAAAGTGGAAAGTCCACTCGATCGACAAGAAAAGCAACAACAGATTGCGATACGATATACGTCAATCCAACCGTCAGCAACGGGACAAACGGAGCAACGAGCGAACGGAACACAAGAAATAAAACAATTAAAATAAAAACGACGGTAATGCCTTCCGTTTTTTTCAATCCTTCTTGTGAACTTTGCACGACATCTTCATCAATCATCCAACTACCTGTGTAATAGTGCGGCACATCAATATGCTCGATCGCCTCATAAAGGGCTGTGCTTATTTCTTTTGCGGTGCGTTTGTTTCGTTCTAATTGAAGCGAAATGAGTACCGTTGTTTCATCTTTTGAAACGAGCTTTTCTTTGAGCGAGCTGTCATCAAGTGGCGAAACAATTTGTATTAAACCGAGCGATTCTTTTTTCGCTTGTAGTTGTTCAATAGCCTTCTCAATTTCATTCCAATCCTTTTCTTGCAATCTTTCTTTGCGATGAAAGACGAGGACGGCGCTCATTTCCCCTTCCTTATTTTCTTGCTTTTGTACTTCTTTTAATAACTCGCTAGCAAGCGAAGACGAATAGCCGTCTGGGACGGTAATTTGCCCTTTTTCACGCACAAGTTGTGCCATATTCGGAGCAGTCATAACGAGCACGACAGTGGCGACAACCCACGCGAGTAAAACGACCCATTTTCCGCGAATAATCGTTTTCATTTTTTCTCCTCCATTTCTTGTAAAATCTTCGCTAGTTTCTCATACGTTTGAATAAACAGTTCAATTTCCTCGTACGAAAGCTTCGTCATCATCGTCTGAACAAGTTCGTACACTTTTTGTTCTGTTTCAATAAGCCACATCTTTCCTTTTTCTGTAAGTGTAAGAGAAATGACGCGACGATCGTCTCCATCTTTTCCTCGTTCAATCATTCCTTTTTCAACGAGGCGATTCGTCATCGCAGTAATCGCGCTTTTATTCACCGCAAACACGTCCGCTAATTCCGTCGATGTACACATCCCACGCTTATGTATGTAGCGCAATACATAATATTGATCGTGCGTCACATCGTCTAATTCACATTTCATTAGTGCAGCCCCTCGCTTATTTACGAGAAACGAAACGGATAAATAACGCTCAATAAATTGTTGTATGCTTCCCTCCATCTGTCAATGCCTCCTATCGAAATAGTTCAATTGTTTAACTATTTAATAATATAACGATAAAACACGGAATGGTCAATGATAAAGTGATGTGTGATATAATGATGAAAAAAGCGAGGGATACGCGATGAATCCACAATCATCCAAACTGTATACGTATGCCGATTATGTTCAATGGGACGGGCGTTGGGAGCTCATTGACGGGAAAGCTTACAACACGAGCCCTTCACCAACATGGGAGCATCAATTTACTGTCATGGAACTATCGTTTGCGTTTCGTTCGCATTTTCAAAATAAAAATTGCTACGTTGCCATTGCTCCGTTTGATGTTCGTCTCTCTGACAGCGATGACTACATGCATGCAAAACATGTCGTACAACCAGATATTTCTGTTATTTGCAATCGAAACAATTTAACACCAAACGGCTGTTTAGGCGCACCAACACTTATCGTCGAGGTTCTTTCTCCATCTACAGCGTTAAAAGATCGAAACGAAAAATTTAAGCTATACGAACAGTTTCATGTGCAAGAATATTGGATTGTTGATCCCGTATATAAAACGGTTGAAGTATTTGGATTAGAGGATGGTTTTTTTAAAAAAAGAGAGGCGTTTGGAGAAAACGACACAATTACGTCCTTTATATTTACAAACTTTTCTCTCGAAGCGAAGCGATTATTTTTTCAATAAAAAAGGCTGCCAATAACCGCATAGCAAGCGGATTGGGCAGCCTTTTTCTTTTTATCATTTAAGCCGCGATAGCGCGTGGAACATCCACCATGTCACCGCATTAAAAACAGAATGAGCTTTAAAAATTTGATAACCAATATTTTCAGTTCGTGTCTTTCGTTTTGTTTTGTTTTCTTTTCATGAATAAAAGAATTATGAGGAAGCCAAGCAAAATAAGTGTAATCCATAAGGAAATTATCGGGGCGTGACAGGCACGCTGCACAAATAATGCAACAGCCAGTTATCCATCGCTTACGCTATTCCGATCTTTCTTCGCCACCGCGGGGACGATCCGGATTCGACAGGGGTAGGTCGAGCTTAAGCGGCGAGCCGAGGGGGACGTCCTCGTAAAAACGTCACCTAAAGATAACTGGCAAACAAAACTACGCTTTAGCTGCCTAATTGCTGCAGCTAGCTCCTCCCGCCATCGCCCGCGTGGCGTTCGAGGAGCTCATATGAAGCGGGCTACGCCCAAATCCGCCGCCTGAGGATGAGGGAAGAGACGAACCAGGCTAGCCGCCGGGAGGCCTGTCGGTAGGCGGAACGGACGGCGAAGTGAAATATACCGACTACGCTCGTAGATGCTTAAGTGGCGATGCCTCTGGACGTGGGTTCCACCGTCTCCATTTCCAACATCCGAACGGTTCGGATGCGAAATCGTGAAACCCTTGATGCGACCGTGTTTGCGGTCGTTTTTGCTTTTTCAAGAATCCGAAAGAAGCCAGCGAATGGGCGAAAATTTTGTGCGGATTTTGCACCGCTTTTTTACCTTGCATTGTATACCGAGTTCGACAGTGACTAAGTAAACAAAATGCCTCTCATCCCTTGAGGCCAAAGGGACGAGAGGCATTTGGGCATCCTTCCAGCGTGTATCTAGGCGCGAGGATGGATGCCTACAATCTTCGGAGGCGGCCTCAACTCTAGCGCCGCCAAGAGCTGCACTTGTCTATTCTAACCAAGGAATCGAGTCCATGTCGCCTTTTTGGTTTGGCTGTAAATTTATGTTAGCTAATTTGCTCACCTACAGTAGAGAAAAAAAGAATGCTGACAAAAATATTAAACCGATCGAAAATATGACTAATATTCCTTTTATAATGTTTACTGGCAACATTCTTAGGATTATATTTAAAAAATACATTATAACAACTTTATTAAAAGATTCTGGAGTGGGATCATTTATATATTCGTTCTGTTTATGAATCTCGTTATTTAAGTGCTTTATTGTCCAATAAAGAAGAGCTATCCCCGATAACAGCACCATACTTGCCGCAAATAAGATAAACATAACAACTCCTTTATATAATTAAAGTATTTTACTTTAATTTCTTTAAAAAACCTAGATATCCTTTAGCCTTATTCCAAATAGCGTTAACTAGTCCAGACCATGTGATAGGGTCTCCCCCTGCTGCTTGCAATAATATATATTCTTTTGCCGCATATGTGACATCCCAGGCAAACTGACCTGCTTTAGCTATTTGAGACTTGGTCATATAACTAGTTATTCCTCTACCATATATACCTATTAATCCCCCCGTAACAAATTAAATTACTGAATTTTTTCCAATTAAATTTATTTATCCACGCACTCCGATTAAATTTATATTTTTTATAAAAGTCCCAAACCATTTGCCAAGTTGCATTTGCGCCCCCGCTTAGAAATGACAATACGATCCATGCATAGTTTCCATTTGGATCCACATACATTACCGGGTTATTTTTCGTATACGCATACTGATTCAAACTTTGCGGCTCATTTTCAAACCCATGGAACGTATCTCTTGTAATAAACCGTCCCATATTCGCATCATAATACCGCGCCATTAGGTAGTATAGCCCGGTTTCCCCATCGTAATAATACCCGGCATAACGGTATGGGTTCGCTGTTGCCATCGCACCGGTTTTAGACACAATGTTACCCCATGCGTCATACTCGTATTGGGCGACGACATTTCCGCTTGCGTCCGTCAATGCGACGACATCTCCATGACCGTTCACATGATAGTAGTAAGTGGCTCCGGCTTTCGTCATCGTGACCGGGCGGCCCAATGCGTCCCACGTATATTCCGCTGTGATGTTGTTGTTGGCGTCTGTTTCATCCGATAAACTAAGTAATACGTATCATTCCCTAAAAACAGATCCATGATGCCAACACTAGCATCATGGATACTCATTACTTAGAGAAATGGACGAGCCATTCCATATATTCCAACTACAACACATAATAATCCGCCAACAAAATACAAAATTTTAATAAGCCAAAAATTAAAAGATATAGGCAATGGGGTTATATATTTAAGACGACTAAAAGTTTTGCTATGAAAAAATCTTTGTCGTGTTGTGTAAAAAAACATCCAAATCCCAAAAATTCCAACTGAAAAATTAAATATAGACCAGTAAAAATCCTCCTCCATTAAATTCTACTCCCTCTATAAATGTTGATATATCAACGGTTGTAGCCGTTTCAGGGGTGTCAAAAAAATATTTTTCGACAAAGTTTCTAATATTATTTCTTAAATATGTGTATATCTTACATTGACTGGGTACGCTTCGCGGTCACTACTGGTTAAATTTGGTTGTAGTGGGGGAAGTGTATGTGATGCACCTTGGATCTCTGCATCGCTGATGATGACGAACCCTCCCATGTCTCTTGGCATCCTTGTGCCTACATTCCTTCGTTCGGTCTAGTCATCAGGCAGAGGCCGGCTAAGCTCCTTTAGGGACTCAAGGTCGAACGGATGATATCGCGCCAGCTTCTCCGTGTCATCCTTGTTGTCTAGAGAATCGAGACTGTAGGCATCAAGCAGCCGTTTCGAGGCCAAAGATGTCCTACATCATTCACTTCACGTCAAACGCCTGTCGTTTCGTACACACCGCATGCAGTACCTTCAGTAATTTTCCGCATAACACTACAATGGATTGCTTCTTCCGCAACGGATTATCGGGCCGTGTCGTGTAATATTCATGTAACTGTCGAAACGCTTCGTTGTGGCGGATCATCGGCATCATCACGCGGAAGAGGAGGGCGCGCAACCGCCTTCTTCCACGCTTCGAGATCCGTTTTTTCCCTTTGTGTTGGCCGGAGGAATGCTCCCGCAGTGTCAGGCCCGCAAGTTTCAATAATTAGCGCGGATCCTGATAGTGGGAAAAACTCCCGATTTCCGATAACAGTTCCACGATAGTCGCATCCCCTAGGCCCGGAACCGTTTTGAGTCATTCGTATTCCACGGATGTTTGCACAAGTTCCGTTAGTTGCTGGGTCAGTGCCTCGATTTCTTCCTCCAATTGGCGGTACCGGCGGACAAGTGTGGCAATTTCGATACGGGCCATCTGTTGTCCTTCCGTTACGCCAATGGAGTGTTGGGCCAATTCCATCAACTTCTTCGCTTTCGGTTTTTGTGGCGATTGTAATCCCTCACTTTGCCGGTAAAGGGCCAGCACCTCTTCTAGTTCTTTTCCTGCCAGATCACTCGGAAATGGCGTATATTCCAGCACCGCGAGCGCCATTTTCCCAAACGACGGAAAGACTTGCGTAAATTCCGGAAAATACCGATCGAGCCAGTGAATCATCTGATTTCGAACCGCTCCCTGCTCTTCCACGAGTTTGGATCGAAACGTCGCCCCTGCGCGCAGTTCGGCCTCCATCCCTTTCAGAATACGAGGATAGCTGAATCGGCCGTCTTTCACTAACCGGGCAATGACGAGCGCGTCTTTCGCATCATGCTTGGTTGGAAGATTGTCGTCTAGCTCTTTGGAGCGCTTCACGTGCATCGGGTTTGTCATCACGAGAGAGATGCCCTTCTCGTCAAGAAAGTAAGCGAGATTGAGCCAATAATGTCCCGTTGGCTCGATGCCAACGATCACTTCCGTTTTTTCAAATTCCTCCATCGCTTTCACGATGCACTGGTACAACCATTCCAACCCTTCTCTGGATTGCGGAACGGGAAACGATTTTTTTAGCACCCTCCCTCGCTCACCCACAAAGCAGGCATAATGCTTCTTTTTCGCGATATCCATGCCAACGACGAGCGTTTGATCGGTGACTTGATTAATCTTCTTGTTTGAGATAGAATTCATGTATAGTCCTCCTTGGTATCCAAATTAGGGGTCAATTCATCCGATTGACACCCCCGAATCATACCAAGAGGGCTTTTTTTATTCAAGTCCCCGAAAAAACTTCTAACAGGAATGCTCCTTAATGTTTATTTCACCGCTAACATTATTGCCAGGATCTCGTCAGTGCTTTCTCTTTTTTGTCACTAAATCACAAAATTTGGTGATGAACCTTTTTGTTTAAGAATACGTAAATGAAACAACCTTTCCTGCAACTGAGTGTTAGGAGATAGTTAGATATTAGTTATTGTAAAAGTAGTTTTGTTTACTATAGTGAATTATTATTTAGAAACCGCTTACAAATATACATTGTTCGAATCAATCACTAGATAATAGTGGCAGTCTTCATCACCTATATTGGTAAAACTATGTTCAATATCTGCTTCATAATACATGGAATCGCCTTCTTCTAGGTCATACGTTTCATTTCCTAATTTTACTCTTAATTTACCCTTAGCTACCGAGATATACTCCTTAACTCCTTTTTTGTGCTTTTGGAAAATTCCTGAAGCTTTTTTATAAGGAATAATATTTAAAATAAATTCGATCCCCCTTGATGGGAAAGAAGGGGATAAAAGATGTCTTTCAAAACCACTATGTTCATCCTTATAAATATATCTTTCCTCCTTTTTTATAACAATCACCTCTTTTCTAGCATCTTCTCCTAATAATTGTGAAAGGGTCATATCTAAACCTTCTGCAATTTGACAAGCCACTTGGATAGTAGGGTTTTTTTCCCCTCTTTCGATTTGCGAAAGCATAGAGCGACTTACTCCACAACGATCAGATAATTCCTGTAAAGAAAGTGACTTAGATTTTCTAGCTTTTTTAACGTTTTCCCCGAAACTCATGATGAATCCCTCCTGCTATAAGTTCAGATTGAAAAAAAGATATAATATAAATGTTTAAGTTAAGCAAAAGATCGAATGGAAAGTTTCATTATATGGCGGAAAATCAATTTGATACATAACTATATTACACTATAGTGGAATTTTTGTCTTGACTTTCATGATAATTAGTAATAATATGGAAACATATCCGCTATAGTGGAATTTAAACTATGGAAAAAGTGATATTTATTAATTCTCCAATGTTAACACAACAAAACTTTAAAGACTATTGTTATCAATAACAATACATAGGGGTGATAAGATACAATGCAACTTTTTTTTAACTTTATACTGTCTGTATCACCAATTTTATTAGCTCTAGTTTGTTTGATTTGGTTAAAAATTTCAGGAATGTACACAGCAATATATTCATATTTGTTGTCGGTTATCGTATCACTGTTGCCTTTCCATTTTGAAACATCATTAAAAGATTTATTACATTCCTCTATCCAAGGTTTATTGATATCAATTACTGTTATTTATGTTTTGATATTTGGGTTACTTTTATATAACGTATTAAGTGAAAGCCAGGCTATTAACATTATTTCTAACAGATTATCTTTTTTTTGTAGCTCACCGGTAGAACAAGGGTTACTAATTTCCTCAGCATTAGGTCCTTTTCTTGAAGCAACTAGTGGTTTTGGTATCGGAATTGTTATAGCCGCCCCCCTATATCTTTCGTTAGGCTTTCAACCAAGAAAGGCGGCTCTCTTGTCTTTATTGACGCAGTCTGCTGTTCCATGGGGGGCGCTTGCTATTGGAACAGTAATCAACGCTGAATTATCGAGTGTCCCCCTCAATGAACTGGGAAAGTATAGCGCCTTAGTAAGTATTCCTCTTTATTTTTTTTATACAGTAATGGTAGTTATCATTAGTGGAGGGAAGAGAGCTATAAAAAATTACTTTTTAGAGATATTAATTGTTTCAACAACGTTATCATTAACTACATGGTTGATAAGCGCTTATGTTTCAACGGAATTAGCTGGTGTATTAGCAGGACTTACATCCTCTTTATGTTTGATAACTTATTGGAAATTAAAAGAGTTAATTTACAAAAAATTTGCTAAAGAAGTTGCGGTATCAAAATCAACTCTTCTAACAAATAAAAGGGATTTTCTAAAAGCTATTATACCTTACCTTATTTTAACGACTTATATCTTTATATCACATTTTTATTCGTCTTTGAAATTAATCCTTACTAATGTAATGGTGGTTAGATTACCAAAATATAATTTTCATTTAGAACTCTTGTATAGCCCGGGATTTGCATTGTTTTTAGCTTCTATTGTGACCATTGGGATATACCGCTTAAAAATGTTTCAGATCAAATCCTGCATTATTAGAACGATACAACAAGTATATCCAGCAAGTATGGCAACAATCGGATTTGTTGCTATGTCCAGTGTAATGCAACAATCTGGAATGACAGATTTTATCGCGACAAATGTGGCCGCTTTATTGGGTTCTTGGTTTATTATTGCATCTCCTATAATCGGTGCAATCGGTGGATTTATGAGTGGTAGCAACAGTGCTTCTAATGCAATGTTCTCACATTTTCAAAGCACAATGGCAAATAAATTACATAGTTCAGAACTGTTGTATGCTACATCCCAAAATGTTTCAGCATCTAATATGACTATGGCTTCACCATCTAGGGTTGCATTAGTTGCTTCCATTACAAAAAATTCAGGAAATGAGGGACAATTGGTACGAGGTATTCTTCCAATATCTCTAACGGCTATGTTGATTATTATTATTTTTATATTATGTTTGAATTTTTTTACATGATTGTTTAGATATCCTACTCTTTACAAGCCAATTTGTTAACATAGTTAATGAGGAGTCAATTGAAACAATTCGCGAAACTGTTACTTCTTTTACTGTAGATGAGTATTTTTCATTACAGTAATTTCCATTCCCTAAGAGACAAACAGGGGACCCCTTAGGCGACATGGAGCTGTTTTTTGATCACATCAATGGGAATATCTTGCTTTGCGGCGTCATAGATGAACTCGACGACGCTGTGCCCTTTCCGAGACCGAAGAAGCTCCAAGCCGGAAGAGATGTCTTGTTGAGATTCCGCGATGCTGTATACGCAGGCTAACAGCACCACGACCCAATACCGTTTCACCGCCCGAACGTGGCGAACACGGTACCCATCGAGCTTCAGCTGGTCTTTTGCCTGCCGGAAAAAGCATTCGATCGTCCGCGCTGGGCATAGTAACGCAAGATGTCTTCGTCACTCAGCTCCCGGTCGGTGCTCAATATGACATGGAGATGATCCGGCGTCATCGGTTGATCCGCCTTCCAAGCCAGCAGCACCACCGCGTCATCAAGACCGTTGAGCGCGCCTTCGTAGCGGTAGACACGATAGCGCTCGTTCCCCACCGTGACGAGGCGGGTGTCGTTTGGCTCGATATAGCGGGCAAACTCCTTCGCTTGGATGGCGATACCTTTCGGGTAGAGAATCCGGTTCGTCTTGAGCATGGCGATGACATGGAATCCTTGTTTCAGACAGGCTTCGATGAGCGCTTGGGACGGATACCATGAATCCACGAGCACATACACCGGCTGAGCCCGCTTCCCCTTGAGCGAGGAAAGCATCTCGATCGCCAGGTCGATTTTGCTTCTTCCCGATGTCTTGTCATACAGACGAAAGGCGAACGGAAACGCTTGCGTGAAGGTGTGCACCATCAGCCAAACAAGCGAATGCCCCCAGACCAATTGATGATCGCTGTGAGAGAAATGCCAGTCACACCCTTGAATGGCGTGCGTTGCCCGTGACGAAGGCTTCGTTTTTTGGCAAATGGTATCATCAATCGAAAGGAACAGGGGTTGATTCGTCCGTTTGGCCAGGCGTTCGATCTGGCGAAGAACCCACTCCTGAAGCTTCTCAAGCAGTTTTTCCTCGTTCCAAGGGCTTTTCGTGAAAAAGTGGCTGAGCGTGGTTCGATGATTCGGATGAAAACTCCAGTACCGGACATCCGTCAATGTCCCCGAAAATCCCTTGGTCGTCAAGGCGTCGACAAGATGAACGAGATGCTTGATGACCGGCTTCGAGAAATAAAGCGCCAATCCCAGCGTCATGAAAAACTTGTGGATTCCTTGATGATGTGCTAATCTATTCATGAGACATGAACCTCCTTGTGGGTAGTTGGTAGCACATCTATTCTAACCAAGGAATCGGGTTCATGTCTCCTTTTTTGTTTAGTTTGTAAATTTATGTTAGCAAATTTGCTCATCTACAGTTATTAAGCCATTTTCTTTTTAAAACGTAATAATAAATATCCAGCACGAACAAACAAATCAATTAATATGGATAACCACACCCCTGCTATACCCATTCCCATTTGTATTCCCAAAATATATACTCCAATTACACGAATAACCCACATACCTACAGCAGTTGAATACATTGGGCTTTTCGTATCGCCAGCTCCTTGTAAGGCTCCTGCTAATACAAGACCGATTGCTAATGCTGGTTGGGCAAAGGCATCGATTCGTAAAGCAGTTGTAACCATATCAATTACATTTTTATCTGTTGTAAACCAAATTACAAACCAAGGGGAAAAGAAATATAAAATAACCCCAATGAAAGACATAAATAAAACGGCTATTCCAGTTGTAAGCATTCCATAAGAATAAGCTTCTTTCTTTTGATTTGCTCCTAAGTTCTGACCAACCAATGTAGTAGCTGCTACTGCCAACCCGTAACCTGGCATATAAGAAAAGATTTCAATGTTTCCAGCAATCGTATGAGCTGCATAAGTGGCGGTTCCAATATGAACAATAAGTCCAAAATAAAGAACTTGACCCAAACGCATTATTAAACGCTCAGCGGCGGCAGGAGTTGATAATTTTATCAATGAACGGGGGCTATCGTTAAAAGAAAAACCATCAAATAATGAAAAATGAAGTTTGGATTTCACAATGTATCTATAAAGAGCAATAGTTCCAAGAATTCTTGCAATCACTGTTGCCCAAGCTGCTCCTGTAATACCTAACCCTCCAAATTTCCAAAACCCAAAAATAAGCAAATAATCAAACACAATATGTACAATATTTATCCAAACACTTACTTTCATTGGAGTTTTGGTATCTCCCGCCGCTCGTAGAATGCTTCCA
>NZ_JAPSMC010000065.1 GCF_026847645.1 Anoxybacillus sp. J5B_2022 | reverse complement strand
GAAAAAGTAGCGCCTTTATACCAGAACTTTCACTTGTTGCTCAATATCAAGAAGAAATAGTAGGGTATATTCTTTTTACAAAAATTAAAATTGATCAGCATATATCGTTAGCTCTTGCTCCATTAGCTATATTGCCTGCTTTCCAACGCAAAGGTGTAGGAAAAAAACTAATTTTAGAAGGACATCGAATCGCCAAAGAATTAGGATATAGTTCAGTTATTGTTCTTGGTCATCCTACTTATTATTCACGATTTGGTTATACCCCTGCAAGCAAATGGAATATAAAGGCTCCCTTCGACATTCCGGATGAAGTTTTTATGGCTATCGAATTAGTTCCGAATAGTTTAAAACATACAAATGGGAAAGTTGAATATGCACAGGAATTTTTTGATTAAAAAAGGAAAAGCCAGAGAGAAATTCTCTAGCTTTCCCCGCTTTGCTTATTTAATCAACCACCCGCCATCGACTAGTACGTCCGACCCCGTCATATAAGAAGCTTCACGAGAAGCTAGAAACGCGATGACATTCGCAATTTCCTCCGGTGTACCGGCCCGCTGCAAAGCCGTATTCCGTTGAATCGCTTTTACAAACCGGTCATTTTGCAACCCTTGTGCCGTTAAAGGTGTTGCGACAAACCCAGGGGATACAGAGTTCACCCGTATTCCGTACGGCGCCAATTCAAGCGCGAGCGATTTTGTGAAATTAATGACCCCTGCTTTCGCTGCACTATAATGAGGAATGGCTGCACCGGCCTGATGTCCAGAGAGCGAGGCGACGTTGACGATGGATCGGCCGCCTGCTTCTCGTTTCGTCCCTTCGACCATAATGGCTCCGAGTATTTTGGAAACGAGAAACACACTTTTTAAATTGACGCACTGAATTTCATCCCATTCTTGTTCCGGCATATGCAAAATATTCGTGTGAGTAGACCCGCCTGCATTGTTCACTAATACATGCAAATCCCCGTATTGCTGTTCGATGTATTCGGCCAATTCGCGCACATCTTCGGCGTCCGTGACATCCGCCACAAATACTTCCGCCATCGGAACGCTTGTATGGCGGTTAATCTCCTCGGCGGCTGCCTCAAGCTTCGCTTTCGTCCTGCCGACTAAAAGAACTTTTGCTCCTTCTTTGGCGAGACGAAGCGCCGTCGCTTTCCCGATGCCGCTTCCGGCTCCTGTCACTAAAGCAATCATTTGTGAAAATCTCATTTTCCTATCCCCCTTTGACAGAATATACTAACCGGTTGGTATGTTAGTTGTTACTATTATACACTTAAATATGAAATATTCAAAATATTTTATAAATATTACCGTGAAAAAGAGCCGGGAAGCTGCTCCCGGCCTCGACTTCTTTTATTCCCCTGTTTCCGCAAATCGTTTAATTCTTTCGCCAATTTCATCACGAACACGCTGGAACACCGCCCATTTTTCTTTGTCCGTTCCCTCCGCTTTTGCCGGACAGTCCAATCCCCAATGGACGCGCTCACGTGCGGCGGTGTTACCGGGCAATGATCGGCCGCATGACCGCATAAGGTGACGACTAAGTCGACTTTGTTTAAAATCTCCCGATCAATGACATCTTTTTTATCCCCATCGATTCCTTCTAACGGAAAGGATCTTATCTTTCTTCCACTTCGTTTTTATCTTACGAATTGATTTTTGCATCAAATTTGAAATGAACAGTTTAATTTAATCTTTATACCTAAACGTCAAATCTTTTCTAGTACGTCTGTATAATATAAGAATTGTGCTTGTAACTACTAAAATAACAGATAAAACTTGAGCCATTCTTAAACTGTCCGTTAGCATTAAACTATCCGTTCTCATCCCTTCAATAAAAAATCTGCCAATTGAATACCATATCACGTAAGTCAAGAATACTTCACCACGTTTTAAATTTAAACGTTGTAATACTAATAAAATCAGAAACCCAATCAAGTCCCATAGAGACTCATACAAAAATGTTGGATGATAGTAACTCCCTTTAATGTACATTTGATTAATGATAAAATCAGGCAACTGAAGTCTTTCTAAAAACTCTCTTGATACAGGTCCCCCATGTGCTTCTTGATTCATAAAATTTCCCCAACGTCCAATCGCTTGCCCGAGTATAATGCTTGGTGCTGCGATATCTGCTAATTTCCAAAAATTAACATTCTTTTTCTTTGCAAAAACAACAGTTGTGACAATAGCGCCTATTAAAGCCCCATGAATGGCAATTCCGCCTTTCCATATAGCTATAATTTCATCGGGGTGTTGCGAATAATACGACCAATTAAAGATGACATAATAAATTCTGGCACATATCAAAGCTATAGGGACAGCCCATAATACAAGATCGGTAAATAATTCTTTTGGTAATCCCCTTTTTACTGCTTCATTAGTGGCAATATACAATCCTAACAAAAGTCCTGTACCAATAATAATTCCATACCAATGAATACTTAAAGGGCCTAATTCCAGTGCAATTGGATTTAAAGGTTTAATGGTTTCCATTTGCCAAAGTCTCCTTTCTGATCTTTTCTCCTGAATTTTCTAACATAGCAGCTAATATAGCTAATTTTGATTTCGTTATTTCTGCCGGTATGCCCATTGCTCTAAGACGCTTTACGATTTGAAGAACTCGCTTTTCCTTATTCATTCGCTTCCAACCTCATTTGGCAGTGTAAAGTTATTTACCCAATATATTGAGTTTAACGGCTAAATGATTGAATTTCTATGCTTCTTCTGTTAACGAAGATTTTTAACTCTTACAGTTTTCATACAATATATGAATCGATGGTTCTAATAATCCAGCGATATTTTAATGCATAAATTTGCAGAAATTATGTAGAAGGAACAAAATAATAAGGTCCATCTTCAGTATTAAGAAAATGTTCAGTCCACACTATATCTTACTATAAGATGAATGGATGAGAGATCCAAATGCATAAAGCAATATGAATATGATCGGCATAGGAGATAACATGAGTATGTACGATATTTTCACGATTAACGGCAAAGCTTATCCTGATACAGCTCCATTACTTGTTCGATATGGTGAACGTGTTCGCATTCGTCTTGGCAATTTAAGCATGGATTCTCATCCTATGCATTTTCATGGACATGACTTTATGACAACGGCAGTTGGTGGAAATATAATTCCTTTTGTGGCAAGACTGAAACGAAACACGATTAATGTCGCACCGGGAGAAACTTGGAATATCGAATTTTTCGCGAATAACCCAGGCAATTGGGTGTTTCACTGTCATAAGCCACATCATACAACGAATATGCACTCTATGAATATGGGCGGAATGCTTACCATTATTCGCTATGTGCAGTAATTGGTTTATTAGACACTGTTTTGGCAATAACAGTAAGGTAGGAATGGTTATAAGTTTTAACGCTAACCAGAAAGGCTATCGGTGATTTTTCGAGATAGCCAAGACATTATGTAATTTTTATATCTACTGTAGATGAACAAATTTCAACGTTTTTAGGCAATTTCTCCCGAGCTCAATCGTGTTGACGATACGTGGGGAGGAGTTGCTTTTTCTTTTTATCAAAGAAACATTTGTTCGTATTCAGTGATATATGGTATCATCATATACATAAGGGATGTGAACGACACGGAGTTAGTCAAGGCCGCTAAAATTCGATTGTCGCCAACCGAAGAACAACACCAACAATTAGTTGAAACGATGCAAGCGATGAAACAAGCGTTGAATTTTGCGTCGAAGGTCGATTACGAGCACAATTTGCTTTCTTCATAAGAAGTTGCAATCGTTGGTGTATCGAGATTGCGACAATCTTGCGGACTGAAATCGCAAATGGCGTGCAATGTGTGTAGCATTGTCGCAGGAGCACACGCCAAACGGAGAGCGCACTCGTGCAGCTGATAACTGAAGCGAGAAATAAAGCATACGAACTATTAAAATTAAGGATTAAAATTGAGAATACAGTTTGAAGGGAGAAATTGGTATGGATCATGAAGCATTAAATAAAGAAAACAACAGGACGTCCATACGGTCTTTGTTAGAAATATTGATGGTATCAACAAAATTGGGATTTACATCGTTTGGGGGACCAATCGCGCATTTAGGATACTTTCATGATGAATATGTTCGTAGAAGGAAATGGATGGATGAAAAAAGTTATGCTGATTTAGTGGCGTTATGTCAATTTCTACCTGGTCCTGCAAGTAGCCAAGTTGGGATTGGGATTGGAGTAATGCGTGCAGGTGTGTTAGGCGGAATAGTTTCATTTCTTGGATTTACCTTACCTTCTGTCATTGCACTTATTGTTTTTGCATTGATTTTGCAAGAGTTAAATATCGGTGAGGCTGGCTGGATTCACGGGTTAAAAATCGTTGCAGTAGCAGTTGTTGCACACGCTATTTTAGGAATGGCACAAAAACTGACACCGGATTTAAAAAGAAAAGCGATTGCTTTGCTAGCATTAGTTGTAACTTTACTATGGCCAACAGCATATACGCAGGTGGGAATTATTATATTGTCAGCACTTATCGGCTATCTTCTCTATAAAGAGCATAAAGCGAATGATGCTGCTAGAATAAACTTTCCCATTTCACGTAGCTTTGCATTAATTTGCTTAGCATTATTTTTTGGATTACTTATTCTTCTTCCTATTTTAAGGAAAGTTACTTCATTGAATTGGATTGCTATGTTTGATAGTTTTTATCGATCAGGTTCTCTTGTTTTTGGAGGGGGACATGTTGTATTGCCATTGCTTGAACGCGAATTTGTACCAAATGGATGGATAAGCAAAGAAGCATTTCTTGCTGGGTATGGGGCTGCACAAGCAGTTCCGGGTCCATTATTTACATTTGCAGCATATTTAGGGGCAGTTATGAATGGATGGTTAGGTGGCTTACTAGCAACAGTTGCTATTTTCTTACCAGCATTCCTTCTCATTTTAGGTACTCTACCTTTTTGGGACACTTTACGACGAAATCCGAAAGTGAATGGCGCGCTGATGGGAGTGAACGCAGCCGTAGTAGGTATATTAATTTCTGCATTTTATCAGCCTATCTGGATCAGTTCCATTTTATCACCGATAGATTTCGCTTTTGTTGCTATATTGTTTAGTATGCTAGTCTATTGGAAGCTACCTCCATGGATTATTGTATTAACAGGTGCAATTGGTGGATCACTTATGGCTCTCCTTTAATTTATCAGGAATCGTTTTGGGTTAATAAGAAAAAACCAGCCGAGACGATTTTTCTCGGCTGTCATCATTTTTATTCCCCTGTTTCCGCAAAATTTTTGATGCGCGCGCCGATTTCATCACGAACACGCTGGAAAACGGCCCATTTTTCTTCTTCTGTTCCTTCTGCTTTCGCTGGATCGTCAAATCCCCAATGGACGCGCTTCACGTGCGGCGGTGTTACTGGGCAATGATCGGCCGCATGACCGCATAAGGTGACAACTAAGTCGGCTTTGTTTAAAATTTCAGGATCAATCACATCAGATGTTTGGTTGGAAATATCAATCCCTACTTCTTTCATCGCTTTCACTGCGTTTGGATTTAATCCGTGCGCTTCGATTCCCGCGCTATAAACTGCCCATTCATCGCCTAAATATTTTTTTGCCCATCCTTCCGCCATTTGGCTGCGGCAAGAGTTACCTGTGCATAAGAAATAAATAATTTTCTTTTTCATTTCCATCGACTCCTTTTTAGATGATGACTAACCATAGATAAAGTCCGACAAGCGTAATGAATAACGTAGGGATCGTTAAAATAATCCCGTTTTTAAAATACGTTCCCCACGTAATTTTCACTTCTTTTGTTGATAATACATGCAACCAAAGGAGGGTTGCTAACGAACCAATTGGGGTAATTTTCGGTCCTAAATCGGAACCAATCACATTCGCGTAAATTAATCCTTCGCGAATGATGCCGGTTGTGTTCGTGCCGGCAATCGCTAACGCATCAATCATGACCGTTGGCATGTTATTCATAATCGATGAAAGAATGGCGGCAATAAAGCCCATCGAAACCGTTCCGACAAACAGTCCTTGATTGGCGGCTGTTTGAATAATATCCGCTAATACGTTCGTCAAGCCGACGTTTCTCAAGCCGTAAACAACGACGTACATTCCGATGGAGAAAAACACAACGGCCCACGGCGCTCCTTTTATTATTTGTTTTACATGAACAGCTGGGCTTCTTCTGCTGATGAACAAGAAAATAAGGGCTGTCGCTCCTGCGATGAAGGATACCGGGATGTTTGTGAATTCGCTGACAAAATAACCAACTAACAAAATACTTAAGACCACCCAGGAAAGCTTAAACATTTTATGATCTTTAATCGCTTCACTTGGTTTCTTCAAATGTGATAAATCATATTGTTTCGGTATATTTTTTTGAAAATAAAGATATAGCACTAAAATACTTGCGCCGAGAGAGAAGAGATTCGGAACGATCATCCGCGTCGCATATTCAACAAACCCAATATGGAAATAATCAGCGGATACGATATTGACAAGGTTGCTGACGACAAGCGGCAATGATGTTGTATCTGCAATAAAACCGCTGGCTAAAATGAACGGGAGCACGTGTTTTTCATCAAACTTTAACGCGCGTACCATCGCCAACACGATTGGCGTTAAAATAAGCGCTGCACCATCATTGGCAAAAAAAGCTGCCACTAACGCACCAAGAATCGAAACAAAAATAAACATGCGGATTCCGTTTCCGTTGGCTGCTCTTGCCATATGTAACGCTGCCCATTCGAAAAAGCCAATTTCATCTAAGATTAACGAAATAATAATGATCGCAATAAAAGCAAGCGTCGCATTCCAGACGATGCTTGTCACATTCACTACATCGTGGAAATCAACTACTCCTGCTAGCAACGCTAACAACGCGCCGCCGCAGGCAGACCAGCCAATGGACAAGTTTTTTGGCTGCCAAATGACTAGTACTAACGTGACAAGGAAAATCAATGATGCCAGTATGACGGAAAACAAATCATCACCCCTCACTCACACGATATCCGTGTTCCTTTTGTTTCAAGTTCTTTTATTTTTTCTTCTTGGCTTGGGATATGTGCCAAAATGTCTTGAATGAATGCATACAGTTCATGTTTTTTGTTTACAGAATAAAAAATCCATTGCGCTTTTCTTGTTTCTCTCACTAAACCGGCATCTTTTAGCTTTCGAAGATGTTGGCTTATGGCCGGTTGGCTCATTTGAAACAATTCCACAAGTTCACAGACACAACAATCTCTTTTGTCCAACAGCGCCATGATCGAGAGTCTTGTTTTATCGCCCAGTAGTTTCAAAATGCCCGCCGTTTCGTCCACACTGAAAACCGTTTGTTTCATCACCCAATTCCCCTCCATTCACTAATTATTATATAACAATATACTTATATAAGCAAGTAAGAATGATTTACAAGCAGTTATGTTGAGAATAACGCTTCAGGGATTTCCTGTTCATTCATCGCTATCGTCTCCAATTCATGTAAAACCTTTTCATCCATCTCTTAAATGTTAGAATTCTTTGAACTTTTTTCGTTTAAAAACGTATGTTTGGCGAAAAATGTAGCTATGCAAGGAATGGTTACAGACTCTCAGCTTCAAATCTCAGAAGATATTCAAAAAACGCAACAACAAATTCATGATTGACAAAATCTTCTTTCATGTCGATCGCTCGGTTATTCAATAGACGTCAAGCAAAATAAAAAGAGGCTGACCCGATGAAAGCGACGTCCCACACAATCATCCCGCAAACTATGATGAATCGTGCGTGAGATCAGGCGCTTACAGGTACGGTCAGCCCCATACTGCACAAAGCAAACTAACTCGAACTGTCGCAATTCTTTTTATTCTTCCAGCCCAAGAAGCTGCATGATTTCTTGTCTTAGTTCACCTATTCGTTGGCCATGACGGTTGCGGGGTCTTGGAAGATCGAGATCGATCGTTCGAACTAGCTTTCCTGGTCGAGCGCTCATGACAAAAATTCGATCAGCTAAATATAAAGCTTCATCAATATCATGAGTAATTAACAGCATTGTTTTTCCGGAACCTTCCCAAATTTTCAGCAGCTCGTTTTGCATTGTCAGGCGAGTCATAGCATCCAATGCCCCGTATGGTTCGTCAAGAAGCAATACATCTGGATCCATAACAAGCGCCCTAGCAATCGAAACACGCTGACGCATTCCACCTGATAACTGACTAGGATAATAATGGTAAAAACCTTCAAGTCCTACTGTTTTTAAAACCTTTTGTGCCCGATTCCGCCGCTCTTCCTTTGAAATACCGGCCAGTTCCAATCCCATCTCAACATTTTCTCCGACGGTTAACCATGGATACAGGGCATGCTCCTGAAAAATCATCATCCGCCGCGGGGAAGGATGATCAATCGTTTTTCCGTCTGCTTGAACAGTTCCCTCATCCGGTCTCTCTAATCCTGCTACCATTCGCAAGAGCGTGCTTTTTCCGCATCCTGAAGGACCGACAATAGCCGCAAATTTTCCTTTTTCAATCGTTAGGCTGACATCCTCGAGTACCTTTAGAGAGCCGAACGATTTATGAACCTTTTGTATTTCTAATGTCTGCATGATCATTTCGCCCCCCCGATATAACGCCACTTTAACATTCGCCGCTTTAACCACTCAAGTATGACGTGGTCAAAGAAAGCAGCAATCAGACCAATGATCACAATATACATTAATACGTCTGTCATTTGCGCAACCTCTCCGGCAAATTTGATGGAAAATCCAAGGCCACTTGACGCTCCGCCCACCATTTCGCTCGCAATGAGAGAACGCCACGCATTTCCGAATGCGACTTGAGCTCCCGTGATAAAGGAAGGCAGCGTTTCGGGTAGGTATACTTTCCGTAAAAGTTGCCCTTTCGTAGCCCCTAATACTTTCGCCACTTCAAGATGTGTACGGTTAATTCCTTCCGTTGCGTTCATGACGGATAAAGCCATCGGGAAAAAGCTCGCAATAATAATGACAGTAATAATTGGAACATTACCAAACCCAAACAAAATAATCAAAAACGGAATCCAAGTAATCGGCGGAATCGATTGTAAAATGGCAATCAAGCTTCGCAAATAAACAGCAAATCCTCGTGAAAGACCTGCCAATAATCCTAATAGCCCACCGAGTAAGCATGCACTTGGATAACCGACGACAAGGCGAAACAAGCTTTCTTTTAAAGACGTAAGAAATTCAGGTTCTGTTATTCCAGCACCTAATCGTTCCAACACGGCCGGAACTCCCGGCAGCAAATAAGGAGGAGAGAAAAAAGCGGTGATTTGCCAGATCAATAACAACGTTCCGATTGCTGCCGCATAAGGCCAAACTTTTTTCCACGTTTGCGAATTCATCTTTTGCACCGCCATCCCTGCTATTATTCTTTTATTTGTTCTTGCCAGCTTAAATCAAGCGCGTTCTTCACATCGATCTTTCTCTTTAAAATCCCCTGTTCGACCATCATATCGGCAATTTCCTGCATCTTTTCAACTTGCTCAGGAGTAATTTTCCATTCGAACGTTTGTGATTTAATGGATTCTTCAATCACTTTCGTTGCCGCTATTTTTTTGCCGTCTGACGTTTCAAGTTCGTTTTCTTTAATAAAGTGTTTCGTAATCAACTTAGCTGATTCTGCCGGTTTTTCTTTTAACATTTCAACTGCTTCTTTTTGTGCATCCAACAAAGCGTAAACAGCGTCTTTATTTTCTTTAACCATTTTTCCAGATGTAATGACGACCATGCAAGGGAACGGCCATTCTTGTCCCACTTCATAAATTTGCTTAACAGGCGTCGTTAAGCGGGCGATCGAGTCATAAGGTTCGAATACAAAAGCCGCATCTACTTTTCCGGCCGCAAGAGACTGTATTGCGACAGATGGTGAAACATACTGCATTTGAACATCATTCTTCGTAATACCTGCTTTTTTCCAGACAACTCCGTTCAACACAATGTCAGCCGTGCTGCCTTGTTGCTGAGAAGCGACGGATTTTCCTTTCAAATCAGCCAATGACTCGATTCCGCTGTCTTTGCGTACTAACATGCTGTGATATCCCATTTGAGCCCCGCCAACAATTTTAATATCTGCACCTTTATCTAACCACGTTAACGCATTCGTAAACCCAAGCACGCCAGCATCCAGTTGTCCGCCAACAATTGCCTTAATAAGATCCGTGCCACTATTAAACATTTGCATCTTTACATCTAAACCATGTTTCTTATAAAATCCACCTTCGCTCGCCAACATCGCTTGCGCATCGTCCATGACATTTAAATAACCTATACGTATTTCTTGCAATTGATCACTATCGCTTTTTTGATGCGATCCGCTTGATTGCTGTGAGGTTGAAACATTTCCATTGTTTCCGCACGCTGTTGTGCCAAAAAGCAACCCAAAAGCTGCCGTTGCAACGATTAATCTCTTTTTCCATCTTATCTCTTTCATTTTAGTCTTCCCCCTATTCTCTTTTCTTATATTTCCTACCTGTTTAATAGGTTTATTGTATGTAAGGATCTTATTTTTTGTCAAGTATATAAGTTGCAATAAAGAATTTCCGATTTTTCGTTTCCGTTTTCATCTAAATACAAACCGATATGATATAACGTGGTGAAGTGATCCGCTGGATGTAAAACAAAATTTCAACTTATATAGTTTTCTATTCGGAGGCATTTTTTCTGTATCCATTCAGCCTAATACTAGCGAGATTTTTAGAATCCTGCACCAATAGGGCATTTCCGGTATCGAAAATGCCCTAGGATAGTCGCCATACTCTAAAGTGTCACAGGTACTGTTCGACAATTGCTTAGCTTATGAAAATAACTGTGGAATTTGGGTGATCAATGTATAAATTCCCATATAAGTCATAGCCACCACGACAATACTACCAAAAATCGTCATCCAAAGCGGATGTTTATAATCTCCAACAATATTGCGTTTGTATGCAGCAATCAGCATGACTCCAAGAGAAATTGGCAAAATTAAACCATTTAATGCACCGACAAGAATCAACGTTTTTACCGGCTTTCCAATCGATACGAAAACAATGGTAGAGATAACGATAAAAGTAACAATAATCCATCGATGGTACGTTTCTAAGTTTTTGTGGAACGTACGAATAAAGGATACAGATGTATAAGCCGCACCAATAACCGATGTGATCGCTGCCGCCCACATAACGATGCCAAACAGTTTATATCCTATGTTCCCTGCCGCTAACTGAAACACAGAAGCTGGCGGGTTGGAAGAATCAAGTGCAAGCCCTTTAGCAACAACACCTAACGCTGCTAAAAATAGTACAACCCTCATAATAGAAGCCACACCGATAGCAGAAATGGCACTGCGCGTCACTTCCGGTAAAGCATTCTTCCCTTTAATCCCTGCATCTAACAAACGGTGACCTCCTGAAAACGTAATATAGCCTCCAACAGTACCACCGACGAGCGTGACAATGGCCATCATGTCAATCTTATCAGGAATGAACGTTTTTACTACCGCTTCCCCAACTGGCGGTTTTGCTGTAAATACTACATATAGCGTTAAACCAATCATGACAATTCCCATCAACTGTGTAAAGCGATCCATCACTTTCATTGCTTCACGCACAATAAAGATAGCAACAGCAATTACTGCGCTGATAAGAGCCCCTTGTTCCGGTGAAACTCCCAAAAGGACATTCATACCAAGACCGGCACCGGCAATATTCCCGATATTAAATGCCAAGCCACCAAGAACAATAAGGCCAGCAACGAAATATCCAAGTCCTGGTAATACTAAGTTTGCAATATCTTGCGCTCGTCTTTCAGAAACAGCGATAATCCGCCAAATGTTCATCTGTGCGCCGATATCAAGTAAAATAGAAATAAGAATCACAAAGCCAAAGCTTGCAGCCAATTGTTGTGTAAATACGGTTGTTTGTGTGAGGAATCCCGGTCCGATGGCTGATGTTGCCATTAAAAATACCGCACCAATCAACAAACTCATACGCGAAGGTTGTTTTGTTGTCGCCTTTATCACTGTGTCCTTCTTTGTTTCACTTTTTTCAACCATTTCTTCTCCTCCTTGTCATTAACGAATTGATTGAATTTTAATTCCTTCCTCTGTTAATTTTTCAAAAATCTTTTTCGCAAATGTTAACGCGTGCGATCCATCGCCATGAATGCAAATCGTATCTGCTTGGATTTCCACATCAGTCCCTTGCTGTGATCGCACTTTTCCTTCTTTCACCATGAGAATCACTTGCTGTATCGCTTCTTGTTTGTCATTAATTAAAGCGTTAAGTTCATGACGTGGTGTTAACGAACCATCTTGCTGATATGTACGGTCGGCAAACACTTCATTGGCTGTCTTTAAGCCAACTCTCTCTCCTGCTTTAATTAATTCGCTTCCTGCTAATCCAAACAACACTAACGTTGGGTCAATGTCATAAACTGCTTTTGCGATCGCTTCTGAAAGTGCGCGGTCTTTTGCAGCCATATTGTACAAGGCTCCATGCGGTTTCACGTGTTGCATCTTTCCACCTGCAGCCTTTACAAAACCATATAAAGCCCCTACTTGATAAACAATGAGATCATACGCTTCTTCCGGGGTAATCGCCATGTTTCTTCTTCCGAATCCGATTAAATCAGGCAAGCCCGGGTGCGCACCGATACTCACCCCCTTTTCAAGCGCCAACTGTACCGTTTTTCGCATCGTTGATGGGTCACCCGCATGAAAACCGCAAGCAATATTCGCTGATGTCACGTAATTTAAAATATCTTCATCGTTCCCAATCCGATATATTCCAAAACTTTCTCCCATATCACAATTAAGATCGACGCGATACATCCTTATTCCCCCATTTTTGATATAATCGCTTTTTTGCATTGCTTAAGCTCAAATTCGCGTTGAAGATATAATCGTTGTGCTTCTTCAAATGAAATGTCGCGAAATACAATCCGTTCTCCTGGTCTTGTTTGTGCTAAAATCGGCAAATCGACAGCAATGACTTGCGCAATTTTCGGATAACCGCCTGTCGTTTGACGATCCGCCATCAATACAATCGGTTTTCCCTCAGCCGGCACTTGAATCGTTCCAAAAGTGACTGCTTCCGAAACCATTTCTGTTGACCGTTTTCTCTCAAGTGGAGGTCCATCAAGGCGATAGCCCATTCGATTCGATTGAGGAGTTACTTCATATGGTTGAGTCAAAAAACATTCTTGGCTTTGCGTCGTAAAATCAGCAAATTGTGCACCGCGAATGACGCGAACCGTTTTTGGCGATCCGTAAAAATAGGCACGAAGCTCAAATGAAATTCCCCAGCTCATCGCTATAAAAGGAAGAAATGTTTTCTTCTTATAGAATCGCAACAACTCAAGCTTTCGCCCTGATTCCCGAAGTAAAAGCACATCACCTTTTTGCAAAGCTCTTCCTTGAAAACCTCCGATACGTGCAAGTAAATACGTTGATTGACTGTTCATCACCTTGGGAAGATGAAAACCTCCGGCCACAGCCAAATAAGCCCGACATCCTACGCGACAATGCCCGATCGTAAGTACACTGCCTTGTTTAACCAAAATAGGGCGCCATAACGGTACTCCCTGTCCATCGATGCTTGCTTCAAACTCCCCGCCGCATATCGCAATCAATGCATCTTCCTCAAAAGCAAGTGTTGGACCAATTAACGTCATCTCCAGCGCACCTTCTGATTCTTCATTTCCGACAAGAATGTTGGCGATGCGATGCGCAAATTGGTCCATTGCCCCGCTCACAATCACGCCGTCCTTTTGGAAACCAAATCGACCTAAATCTTGAATTGTAGTTAATAATCCACTACGAATAACGCGAATCCCCATTGTTCTCCTCCTGAAGCTGCTTATATTCTTCCCTCGTTATCGCTTGAAAGCGAACACGGTCTCCAGTTTGTAGTAAACTCGGCTGAGGATGATGTGGACGGAATAATTGGAGCGGTGTTCTCCCGATTAATTGCCATCCTCCTGGGCTTTCAATCGGATATACTCCCGTTTGCATTCCGGCGATGCCAACAGATCCAGCAGGAATATGTAATCGTGGCGAATTTTTCCGCGGTGTGGCAATTTTTTCTGACATGCCGCCTAAATAAGCAAATCCCGGCGCAAATCCAATCATGTACACAAGATAATGACCGTTCGTATGAATATCGATCACTTCTTCAGGTGTTAATTGGTTTTTTCTAGCTACTTCTTCTAAATCCGGTCCAAACTCTCCTCCATAACAAACAGGAATCACGACTTCATTTCCTTGAGGAGTATTGGCAGACTCTAATGACGAAAGGATATTTTTCAGTACGGTACAAATTCCTTCAAAAGGAAGAACCTCTATATCCGATTTCCGGTTTGTATTTTTTGCGAACTGTACTGGATCATAATAGACGGTAACAGTTGTATAGGCAGGAACGACCTCAATAATTCCCTCGACATGATGCTCTGTAAAATAGGTAGCAACTTGGCGAACTCGTTGATGAATGTTGGGAGTAATTTGTTCGCCAAATTTGATTACTAACGCATTCTCACTAAGCGGTATCAGCTCATAGCTTAACATTTTTTCCTCCGATAAAACCAAGTGCTTTTGAAATTTGTTCTGCTGCATATTTTAATTTTGGAACTAATTGTTCAATATAAGAAGGCTGAAAGCGATTTTCCGGTCCGACGACACTTAATCCTGCTACAACCTTTCCTTCGTGATTAAAAATCGGAACAGCAACAGCAGAAGAATAGTCGGCTAATTCCGAATGACTCACCGTATATCCTTTTTTCTTTGCTTCATTTATCACAGTCTTTAATTGCTCACGATCAACAATCGTTTTTGAGGCAATTGGGATCAATTCGACATGGTCAAGATATTTCTTTTGCTCTTCGCTTGGCATAAAGGCAAGCAACACGCGCGGACAAGCTCCAGCATAAAGCGGGGCTCTTCTTCCTACCCTTGTATACACTCGAACGGGTTCTGATGTTTCTACTTTTTCTACGTAAATTGCTTCATCGCCGTCCTTAATGACTAAGTTAACTGCTTCATTCGTTTCTTCTTTTAATTGCTTCATAATTGGCAATGCTGCTTTTCGAACATCCAATCGTTCCGCAACTAAACAGCCAAACTGCAATAAGGACACTCCAAGTTCATAAGCTTCCCCATCTTTTTTTAGAAAGCCGCTTGCCACTAATGACTGAACCATCCGGAAAACCGATGTTTTTGGCAGTTTTGTCAGCTTCACTATTTCTTGCAGCGTCAGCTGTTCATGTGTCATAAACAATTGCAATAGTTCGAGCGTTTTTACTACCGTTTTATTCATAAAAATCTCCTTTTGTTCCGAATAACGGAATAAATATTCCGAAAAATGAATATTTTTTATAATCCATTATATTTATCAATAAAGTAAAAATCAATAAGTTACAATAAAGATTTTCGCAACTTCTTTATAATTATGTTGCTTACAGACGACATGTATTACATTTGTTCAATGAATGGGATGTAAAACAGTTGAGCTTATATAGTTAAAATAAGCTCTCTTCTCTAGAGTGGAGAAAATTTACAAAGATAGGGGAGATGTTTAAATTATAGTAAAATAAATAAAGGAATCTAGCTTAATTTATAAAGCTGATTCCTTTTGCAATCCATTTCGTTATAATATTCCAAATTGTTCCTCGCGTAAATTTGTAATAAACATATGCCCTGGCGCATGGGTAATCATCAATTCCGGTTTCACTTGCATCGCTACCGCTTGTGGTGTCACTCCACATGCCCAAAACACTGGGACTTCCCCATCATTTACAGGAACAGGGTCACCAAAATCCGGCTTCTGAAGATCACGAATGCCAATGGATGCAGGGTTCCCAATATGAATAGGCGCTCCGTGAACAGCTGGAAAACGACTCGTTACCTGAACGGCGCGCACGACATCTTTTTCCGGAATCGGACGCATGCTAACAACCATAGGACCTTCGAAACGTCCAGCTTTTACACAAGGAATATTCGTTTTATACATCGGCACATTACTTCCGCATTCGATATGGCGAACCGGAATTCCGTTATCCAGCAAAGCCTTTTCGAAAGTAAAACTGCAGCCAAGCAAAAAAGCAACCATATCATCTTCCCAATAAGAAACAATATTATCGACTTCTTCAACTAATTCGCCGTTTCGATAGATTCGATATTTCGGAAGATCCGTTCGTAAATCAGCGTCAGGAGCAACGAGCTGCGGAACCGGAGAACCCGGCTCTGTTACATCAATAACCGGGCAAGGTTTAGGATTGCGCTGGCAAAATAATAAAAATTCAAAAGCCAGATCCTTTTTTAAGATAACTAGATTGGCTTGCGTGTAGCCATTGGCAAGACCTGCGGTAGGCTGCCTCCATTCGTTTTTGCGAATATAGTCACGAACCTTAGACGGATGGGCAGTTGATAATTCGTTCATTTCTCTCTTTTTCTCCTTTCATATGTAGGTTGGCGCTCTCATTTTAAAGGAAATTTCATGCAAGGGCTATTTTGCTCTAAGGCCTCTATCTAGCACAAAGGGGTTATAAATAC